>NZ_JAYKZZ010000007.1:0-278505 GCF_035818675.1 Parapedobacter flavus | reverse complement strand
CGGTACACCCGGGTCGCCCGGTGTGCCGGGATTATCCGTGTCGGGGGTTGAGGGAACAGGCGTGATCGGCTGGCCGGGTTCGTCCGGATCGGTAGGGTCAAATGGTGGTGTGCCTGTCGTTGTTGCAGTGTTCTCAACAACACCGGCATCTTTCTCTGCCTGAGTGATCGTATAGGTCGCCGTGCCCGTCGTGCTTTCGCCCGGAGCAAGTGTCGTTGCGTCGAGTACGATCGGGTCGGTGATCTTCGGATCGGTCACCACCACATCTGTCATCGTCACGTTGCCGATGTTGGTTACCGTGAACGTGTATTCTATCGTGTTGCCATCGGCCGACAGCACGCCCGTTTTGGCAAAGGAAAGGGACGGATCGGCAGGCACAACCACTTCGGTCGGTACGCCCGGGCCGCCCGGTGTGCCGGGGTTGTCCGGATCAGGGGTGGACGGAACAGGCGTTATCGGTTGGCCGGGTTCTTCCGGATCGGCTGGGTCAAACGGCGGCGTACCTGTCGTTGTGGCCAGGTTCTCCACCACGCCGGCATCTTTGTCCGCCTGGGTTACCGTATAGCTGGCCGTACCCGTGGTACTTTCGCCCGGGGCGAGTGTCGTTGCCCCAAGTATGATCGGGTCGGTGATCTTTGGGTCGGTCACCTCCACCCCCGTCATCGTCATGTTACCGATGTTGGACACGATGAAGGTGTATACCACCGTGTTGCCGTCGGCAGACAGTACACCCGTCTTGGCAAAGGACAGTCCCGGGTCGGGCGGAATAGGCGTGACAGACGCCTCGTCAAAGTTGTCGGTTTGGTCTATGTCAACCGCATCATTGGCCTGGATACTGACTAAATTCCGGTAGTCTCCACTCGGGTTAACCCTAGCCTGGATTACCAATTCTTCTTCACCGCCTATAGCCATGGGACCGATATCCCACAGGCCGGTCGTCGGGTTATAGGTACCCTGTGACGGGATCGCGGATATAAATGTATACCCTGAGGGCAACAAATCAGTGGCCTGCACTTGAAATACACTATCGGCCTGTTGAATATCCTGGTTTGTCGCCTTGAGGTTGAAGGTCACGACTTCCCCGAAAAGGGGTGTCGGATTGCTTACGGTTTTTTCGATGGATAAATCTGTTTCCCGTAATCCGATAATCTGGTGCAGCAATACGCCGGAGTCATAACTCCCGTCACCCACATCTGCAATGGCAACCTTAAACCGGTAGGTTTGGCCACCAACGAGCCCACCAATATCCCGTGTTATCGCCTTGGTAATCCCATTATACTCAATATGGACTGGGAATGGCCCGGGTTGGGGATTCGTATTTGGTCCACCATCATTCCGATGGCCATTAATAATATAAAACTCCGTTTGGTTTAGGTTCAGGCCTTCATAATTGGCCTCCCCTTGATCTCCCGCCACTCCCCCGTTTACGGAGTTAACCGCAATGTCCCCATTGGATGGTAACTTCGCAAAGTTTTCCATCGTGGTTCCGTTTCCAATGCCCGGTCCGGATACAAAGAATCCGAATAAGTCATTAAACACGGAACCTACATAATCGGGGTACTCCTCGGAGCCAAACTGGAAGACAATCCGTATACCAGTCACCTCAGGTGCTAAAGTGATATCAAAAGAATAGGCTACTGTATTGAACGCCGCACTCGGATTGATAGCAATAAGGTTTGGGTCTGTACCCGTATTGGTAGGGCTAACAGACGTGACGGCACGCACATTTCGTGTAGTTAAATCATTAACGGCATTACCAGTCGAGAACAACACCCCATCATCGATGCCAAACCCGGCACCGGCTATACCGTTGGTAAAGGTAGCGATTTGGGTATTGAGTACCCCGCGTTCCAGCGTAGGATTAGAGATACCTAAGCCGTCTCCTGTCAGTCGTTCGATTATTCTGGCATCATTAGGAGTGCCTCCTGGATTAATAGTAGCCTGCCCATAGGCGCTCGAGCTAAGTACAAGAAAGAGAGCTACCAAGCTCGATAAACATTTTGCAACTCGCATGGAACGATCATAAAAATTATTCATAGATTCCTTATTTTTCTTGCGTGACACCAAACCATTGTCCGATTAAACCCGCTTTATCCAGGCGGAGATAAGCTTCCTTACCTAGTAATTCGCGCAGTTTGCGCTTATTGACTTCCACCTGCAATTCCCAGCGTGGACCTGACGCCTCGTGCTGTTCCAAGTACTGGTACTTGCCGAGAAACATATTATAAAGGTGGTCTTCCTGCACTTTTGAAAGCTGTACATGTTTCTTTAAGTCGGAAAGGTCACGTTCGGCACGCTGTACAGGTGTTGAGTCTGCATTGTTCCACTCAATCCTCGGGTTGGCCCATACCGAGCATGTGATGCCCGACAGCAAACATGCACACACGCATGACATTAAAAAACACCTAGCCCTTACGCTTCGCTTGGGAAAAGTCAATACGGCAAATCGCACTAAATTATTCATCTATAATACAGATTAAGTCACTTATCATCTTGTTAAAGACCTATACTTTATTTAGGATAACACCCGGAAAATTATTGAAAACTGATTCACGTAAATTTTTCATAGTCAACGTGGTCGACCCTAACGAGGGCTTCCCATAACAGTAGATGATAGCATGATGTCTTATGGTAGTCGTAAAAATTCCTTCAATATAAACGCGTAATTTTCTTCCAACAAACTATTGTAAAACTAACTTAATATCAAGCAATTAAACCAATAGCTAAATCAGATGAGCGCAAAAGTAGAAGCTTTCTGTTTAGTTCGTTTCGGTCTCATGCAAAAATAACATTATTATGTTATTTATGTTATTAAAACATATCAAATAGCATTTTCTTGCTATTCGTCATAAATTGCTCGAACGTGGACATTTTCCGTGGGACAGAATGCGTAGCTTTACGCCCACGTGCCGCTCACCCGATCAGTTATAAGTATATGCAAAGAAAAACCCTGACATGTTTATTTATCAGCATGCTTACCGCCGTTGCACCTACCACAGCATTAATAGCCGATGAGTCTCCAACCATTCAGCAATTAGATGCGCAGTGGAAACAAGGTGAGTTAAGTACCCGCGAGTATACCAGAGCCGTCAACGATTGGATCAACCTCGAGTTTACAGCGGGTGTCCATTTCCATCGCGATACACTCATCCAGCGGCTTTCCACGTTCCGCGAGCTTGCTTGGAGCGCCGATTCGTTGAGCGCGAGTCGTATCAACTACTACATTAACTTGAGCAACAATGCGAACTACGGAAACCGGGAAGGCGAGGGTATTTATTTCCTGGAAAAAGCCGAACAAGAAATTTTAGCTGCACACGGGGAAAAACCGCTGTTGGTGGCCGGGCGGAAATGCAATATGTATGTCGACAAACGGAACTATAAGAAAGTTGTCGCTACGTACAATGAAGAGCGTGATTATATTGAACAATTCCCTGAATTACTCCAATCAAAAGCGATTAATTTGAACATCGCCGCGAGTTTTATCAATGTGTTGAATCCGACGGCCATTGCGTATGCCACGCTGGGTGACACCACGAGCCTCAATGAAACCATCGCCCTGGCCGAGGCCATTTATAGCGAGTTGGAAAAACAGATGAAACCGACGTCACACACGGCTTTCACGGTTCATTTCTACATGAAAAACCTCTATTACCACAAATACTTCACGGCGGAGCACCATCAACAAAAGTCGCTGGATGCCTTAAACACAATGCGGACGGCACTTTATACCGATACGACCATAGCCGCGGGGCTGGTGGGGCAACTGGTACCCGTATTGGAGACCAAATTGATCGACTATTTCCTTACCTATAAACAAAACGATAGCGCGGCATTCTATATCGCCAAGCTGAAAGCCACCCCCGGCGTATTCACCGACCACGATTTTGCGCTGAGCCGGTTTGAATCGGAGTTATTGGCCAACCAAGGGAAATACCAACTGGCGTTTGAGCGGGCTACGGATGCCGTGCATGATATCGATTCTATACAATCCATCTTGATTAATGATATTGATGAGTTGCTCTATGCGCATACCGAAGCGGAGTTTAACCGACAGGCATTGCAGACCGCCGAACAGGAGAAGGGTCGACGCACGGCGTGGCTGATCGCTGTATCTGTTTTTGCTGTTGCCGCCGTAGCCATCGTTTATCTGATAATACGTCGCCGCGAAAAAAAGACGCAAGCGCAGATAGAAAACCTTAATAACGCTGCCAATATCCAGATAGCCGCCATGGAAGAAATCAAGACTCAAGCCGTGCGCGATGAGCAAAAGCGGTTGGCACGCGACCTGCACGATGGGCTATCTTCCACCTTGGCGGGCGCAAAACTCCAACTCGAATTATTAGCGTTAGACAGTGTGCCCAAAACGGCTGGAATACTCACCGATATTCAAAACCAAATCGAGCAAGCGTATACCATCGCCCGCGGCAAAAGCCATCAGTGGTATGATATGGCGGATGGATCAGCAGAGGCTGATTTTGCACAACGCATCCAGCAGCTATTGGATAGCGCGCTTGCCGATGGCCATTACACGAAAGAAATCCATGTGGATGATGATACGTTGTCCCATCTACCACTAGACGCCCGGATTGATTTGCTCCGGATTGTTCAAGAAGCCATAACGAATACCCTCAAGCATGCGAATGCGCGGCATGTCGCTGTATTATTATACCGCGAGGACCCCGCGGTGGTGCTCTCAGTGGCTGATGATGGAAAAGGAACAAAATCGAAAAATACATCCCGGACCGGCATCGGTGTGCAATCGATGCGGGACAGGGCGGAGCAACATGGTGGTACGCTTCGCGTAGAATCCAATCCAAACGGCACGCAGATTACCGCGTCTATCCCACTGGCTTTACAAATCGCGGCATCGTGATTTATCCGCAACTAATTATTGCTATATTTAACGAAGCAAATAACGTTTTTTTGTTAGGTTTGAGGTTTTCTCGTCATTAGACTAATTGTTAGCTTTGTTGCCATCATAATGTCCCATCGTTACATGCAAATATACCCATGCACTCATTAGGAAACCCAATTGCCGTTGTCTATGATGACCATCTGCTATTTGCGGAATCCTTTTCTGCGGTTCTGGAAAGGCTTACTCTTTTCAAATCGACACACATATTTGTAAATGATGAATCGGCGTATCTACAATTCTTGGTAAAACATTTCGATGAGCCGATCTGTTTATTTCTCGATTACTACCTGCCGCAAAAAAATGCGCTGACACTCATCAACGAGACGCGGCGGATCAACAAAAAGGCAAAGATCATTGTGGTAAGCAGCGTCTCCACCCCGGCAATCGTTAGTCATATCTTAACCTACAAGCCCAACGGGTTTCTGAGCAAATCCTCCGGGGTCGATATCGTTATCGAGTGCTTGCGCTCCATTGGCCAAAATGAGTCGTATATTTGCCCCCAAGTCAAGGCAGTGATAGACGCCAAGCTATTTCCTGCAGACGACATACCGTTCACCGCCCGGGAGCTTGAGATGCTCCACTATTTCGCCCAGGGCTTATCAATTATTGAAACGGCCACTAAAACCCACCTCAGCAAACACACCATTGTGGCTCACCGCCGCAAGATGATGACGAAGGCGCAAGTTAACTCTATAACAGAATTACTTGCTTATGCGCGAAACAAAGAGTTGCTTTGATTATTCCAACTTTTCGGTCGCCAAAAGCGCGGTCGCAAAGGCGGCTGGTTGCATATAAATTCAACTTTACCTAGATTTGTACTAACAGGTGGCCGGCAACGTTCAGATACGATGAAAGCGGGTCGTCAGCACGAGTTAACGACAAGCTATGCTTTTAGACAACGCTCGCTCGGCAATGGATATGCTGAATTATGGATGGTGCCTGCTGGAACGCAGTGGGTCCGAAGGACGTAAGGCACCCGTTTACATCATTAGGGAAGCCAACGGGATTTTCTGTGATATCATGGGTGCGGACAACGCGATATGCGGTGAAACGATCCAAGCGGTGTGTCCGTCTATTTTTACAACCATCCAACCCGATTTGGCCAACGAATCGGGTATCGCAGACGCATCCCACCACGCCGAGGCAACGTTCAACAACCGTTATTTTGATATACACGTATCGGAGTTCGACGGTCCGCAAAGCGGCCATTACGCCTTGGTACTGAGTGGCATCCGCGCATCAAAGCGAGTTACCAAATACGTCCCCAGCATCAGGGAGCCCCTGTACCCATCCCTAGACATCGGCCTGGCGGGCGCATTTTATTGGGAGGTGCAACGGAACCGGGTTATTCTCGACGAAAACATCAAATACTACCTTTCACTGCCCGATAGGGTGCTGACAGATGGTCTCCCCTTGCGGGATGTGCTGCCGGCAATCCTGCCGGAAGACCGTCAGGGTGTCTACCGATCGCTGATGAAAGCCGTGAATGGCGCGGAAAACTACCAAACCGAATTCCGCATCCATGCTCCCAATGGCGGTATCCGCTGGATCTCCGCACGGGCCACTGTAAAACGCGATGATAGCGGGACGCCTGTGGAGCTGATCGGCTTTGCCATGGACATCACGGAACGTAAGGTCGCCGAAAAGGCACTGCAAAAATCGGAAGCCATGTTAATGACGGAATCGAATACCATGCGTGGGTTGTACGATTCGGGTAACCGACTGATGGCCATAACGGATTTGAATACGGCATTGGCAGAGATTTTGGATTCGTCCATTGCGCTGCTTGGTGCCGATTTCGGTAATATCCAGTTATACAATACGCTGAACGACAAATTGGAGCTTATTGTGCACCGGGGTTTCGACAATGAATTCGCAGATATCTTCCAATTCGTAGACTGTGGTGATCACACGGCTTGTGGCCGCGCTATCGCGAGTGGGAAACGCGTAATTATTGAGGACGTGGAATTGGATGGGCCATTTGCCCCATATGTGGCCGAAGCGAAAAAATCGGGCTTCCGTGCCGTGCAGTCGACCCCCCTCTTCGACAATAAAGGGAACCTGCTGGCGGTGCTTTCCACGCACTTCCGCCTCCCACACAGGCCATCCGATACCGAATTACTCAAGCTGGATCTCTATGTGCGCCAAGCCATCGATTTCATCGCCCGGGTGCACAATGAGGGGGCGTTGGCCAAGTCGGAAGAAAGCTACCGCGCCATCGTTAACCAAAGCATTGCCGGTATCCTGAAAGTGGACTTTACGGGGCGCGTTACGTTTTCTAATGAAAAACTGGCGGAGATGCTGGGATACGACCTATCGGAAATGGCGCAGCAGACGGTTGCCGATATCGTTCATCCAGACGATATCGCCCGCAACGGCATCCTGTTCGAACGATTGGTTAACGAGGGAGAGGCCTATAGTATCGAAAAGCGTATGCTTCGCAAAGATGGGTCGTTTATCTGGGTGAATAACCAGGTATCGCCCCTTTTTGATGGTAAAGGAGAGCCCCAGGCAGCGGTTATTGTTTCTGTGGATATTACCGAGCAAAAAGCAATCGACCGGCTGAAGGATGAGTTCATCTCTACGGCGAGCCATGAACTCAAAACACCCCTAACCGGCATCAAGGCTTATGGGCAAATCATCAGCAGGCATCTCGAAGCCGAGAATACGCCCGCCTCCCGGGTGGTATCGAGATTGAATAGGCAGGTGGATCGGATGGTGAAGTTGGTATACATGCTCTTGGATACTGGCCTGGTTTCCGGCGGGAAGCTCGCCCTCCAGAAAGAAACGTTTGATATGAATGCACTTATCGGCGAGTGCCTGGCAGAAATCAGGTTGAGTGGACTGAAACATGACCTCCATTTTGTTCCTTGCGATTTGCCCTTGGTTACTGCAGACCGTGATCGCATCGGCCAAGTACTGGCCAACTTGATCGTAAACGCCTTTAAATATTCTCCGGATGGAAGTCGGGTGACCGTAGCCTGCCAAAGCGACGGGCTAACCATAAAGATAAGCGTTCGGGATGATGGAATAGGTGTTGCTGTTGAAAATCAACATCGGATTTTTGAACGCTTTTACCGCGCAGGCGACTCCGGGGAGGCCTCTCCATCAGGCTTCGGATTGGGACTGTTCATCGCCGCACAGATCATCAACGAGCACCAGGGAGAAATCGGCGTGGAAAGCAACATTGGGCACGGATCGTTATTCCATTTCACCTTGCCGCTCGATAAGGACAGTGCCTAGTTGGCCTAACTGTTGAACGGTGCCTTAGATGCCAGGTCTGATGGAAATGGCACGGAGATTATCGTCACTATCCCTGTGAAAATCCGTAACCACGAATAATGACCAATAGCCAATAGCGGAACGCAAAATAATCGCGTGAAAAATGCTCTCCAACTAAAATTATTTCGTAAATTTGTATCCAAACGGATACATTTTTAGATGTTCTTTATTGAAAAAACAACAGAATTTGACAAGTGGTTTAGAAAACTAAACGATTTAAGAGCCAAAGCTAAAATCATTTTCAGGATACAGAAAATTGAAAATGACGAGCATTTTGGCGACAGTAAACCTGTTGGAGACGGAATTAACGAGTTGAGAGTAAACTATGCAAAGGGGTATCGGGTTTATTTCAAAGAGAAGGACAACAAAATAATCCTTTTGCTCATAGGGGGCGACAAATCCACACAACAGCAAGACATCGAAAAAGCAAAGGAAATTTGGAAAAAATTAGCTAAAGATGAACTCGCTAAAGCCCGGTTAAAAAAGTAAGGAAAATGAATACTTCAAAATTTGACATTGCAGACTATTTGGACAGCAATGAAATGATTGCTGAATACCTTAATGCTGTTTTGGAAGAGGGTAATGACGCCGATGTAATTACTGCAATTGGGCATATTGCCAAAGCTGTCGGAATGACTAAAATAGCCCAAGAAACAGGAATGAGCCGACCAAGTTTATACAAAGCATTATCAGAGGGAGCAAGACCACAGTTTGAGACCATTATAAAAGTATTGAGAGCAATCGGTGGGCAAATCAGAATAAGTCCGGTATCGGTATAATACCCGGAGATCAACGTAACCATCCTTGTGAAACGGTAAATGTTCGGCCGAATCCATATAGAGGTTAAGGCTTCCGTACTCCGGTTTGGGCTGGCACATGTTGGGGTTGGCCGAATCCATATAGGGGTTAAGGCTTCCGTACTCCGGTTTGGGCTGGCACATGTTGGGGTTGGCCGAATCCATATAGGGGTTAGGTAAATCCATATAGGGGTTAAGGCTCCCGTACTCCGGTTTGGGCTGGCACATGTTGGGTTTGGCCGAATCCATGTAGGGGTTAGGTAAATCCATGTAGGGGTTAAGGCTCCCGTGCTCCGGTTTGGACTGGCACATGTTGGGTTTGGCCGAATCCATATAGGGTTTGGGCTAATCCATGTAGGGGTTAGGCAAATCTAGAGAGTATAAAAAGTTACTTCTGCCGGAAATACACCTCGATAGGCACGCCTTCAAAATCAAAGTTCTCGCGCAGCTTATTTTCTACGAATCGCTTGTAAGGCTCTTTGATATATTGCGGCAGGTTACAGAAGAAGGCAAACATGGGTGATTTATCGCCGACCTGCGTAACGTACTTGATCTTGATGTATTTGCCTTTGGTGGCCGGGGGTGGGTAGCTCTCGATAATCGGCAGCATCACGTCGTTCAGCTTCGAAGTGGGTATTTTCTTTACCTTGTTTTTATAGACTTGCGATGCTGCTTCTAATGCCTTGAAAATACGCTGCTTTTCGGTTACCGATGTGAAAATGATCGGCACATCGGTGAAGGGTGCTATTTTCTCACGGATGAGCTCTTCAAAGACCTTGGTGGTTTTGTTGTTTTTTTCAATCAGGTCCCACTTGTTGACCAACACAACCACACCCTTCCGGTTCTTTTCGGCCAGGTGGAAAATATTGATATCCTGGGCTTCGATGCCTTCGGTGGCATCCAACATGAGAATAACCACATCCGACTCTTCAAGTGCCTTGATGGTGCGCATCACCGAATAGAATTCGATATTCTCTTTCACCTTGGTTTTGCGCCGAAGTCCGGCCGTGTCGATCAATACGAAATCATGGCCGTATTGATTGTAATCGATGCGGATGGAGTCTCGCGTGGTTCCTGCGACCGCCGTTACGATATTGCGCTCTTTGCCTACCAAGGCATTGATGAGCGACGATTTGCCCACGTTGGGCCTGCCCACGATGGTGTATTTCGGACGGTCTTCGTCTTCCTCTTCTTCCGGTTCGAAATGCTTCACCACCTCATCCAGCAACTCGCCGGTGCCGGATCCGGTCATGGAAGAGAGTGGGTATATTTCGCCCAGTCCGAAACTATAGAAGATACTGGCTTCTTGCTGCAACAGCGGGTGGTCGACTTTGTTGACCACCACAAATACCGGCTTTTTACTGCGGCGAAGCACATCGGCAATGGCATCGTCCAAATCGGTGATACCGGTGGTTACGTCTACCATAAAGAGGATAACCGAGGCTTCTTCAATGGCAATCATCACCTGCTCGCGGATGGCCGACTCGAACACATCATCGGAGCCATGCACATAGCCACCCGTATCGATGACGGTAAACTTATTGCCCGTCCAGTCGCCCTGCCCGTAATGCCGGTCGCGCGTGACGCCGCTGAAATCGTCGACAATCGCCCGCCGGCTTTCTGTCAATCGGTTATACAACGTCGATTTGCCGACATTTGGCCGTCCTACTATTGCGATGATATTTGCCATAAGCCCACAAAGGTAAGGATAAGGAATGGTAAACGGATTAGTTTGCTTGCAGTTGCTCCAAAATATCGTCGAGGTAAGCCCGGTCGTTGGCCAGCCGCGGCACCTTATTCTGTCCACCGAGCTTGCCCCGGGCCTTCATCCACCGGTAGAACGTGCCCTCGGCCGCGTTGTGGATAACCGGAAAACGCAGGGCCAGGTCGTTGAATCGCTTGGCATCGTAATCTGAATTGACCTCGCGCAATGTGGCATCGAGCACGTTGCAAAACCGATCGAAATCGCGCGGTGGCTCTTCAAACTCGATAATCCACTCGTGCGCACCTGCTTTCCCATCGCTAAAATAAATCGGCCCCGCGGTATAGTCGCGTACGCCGGCCCCGGTTGCTGCACAGGCCTGCCTCAAGGCTTCGTCGGCATTATCTACGATGACTTCTTCGCCAAATGCATTGATGAACTGCTTGGTGCGCCCGGTAATCTGGATCCGGTAGGGATGTAGGGTGGTAAACTTAATCGTATCGCCCACCATATAACGCCACAACCCGGCATTGGTCGAAATAATCAACGCATAGTTCTTATCCAGTTCTACCTCATCGAGACCCAATGTTTTCGGGTGCTCATCAGCCACGTTTTCGATGGGTAGGAATTCATAGTAAATGCCATAATCGAGCATCAGCAGCAAGTCGTCGGAATCGGATTGATCCTGCAACGCAAAATACCCCTCCGACGCGTTGTAATTCTCGAGGTAATACATGCTCTCGGATGGGATGAGCTTCCTGAAAAGCTCACGGTAGGGTTTAAAACTAACACCGCCGTGGCTGTAAAACTCCAGATTGGGCCAAATCTCCAGGAGGTTATCTTTGCCGGTGAGTTCCAGCATTCGCTTGGCCAGCACCACGTACCATGTGGGTACGCCCGATAGGCTGGTTACGTTTTCGTGGATGGACCGTTGGGCTACAATTTCGATTTTCTCTTCGAAATCGGGGTTGAGGGCAGTCTCCAGGTCGGGGGTACGGTGCGTTTCCGCCCAAAAAGGCAGGTTACGGAGAATAATCGATGAGAGGTCGCCGTAATACGAATCGGATTGGAAATTATTGATTTGGGAGCTTCCGCCCAGTACCATGGATTTGCCGGTCAGTATCTTGGCATCCGGTCGGTTGTGGCAGTATACGGAGAGCATATCTTTTCCACCTTGGTAGTGACAGTCTTCCAATGCTTCTTCACTCACCGGGATAAACTTACTCCGATCGGCCGTGGTGCCCGATGATTTGGCGAACCATTTGACATCCGATGGCCAGAGGATGTTCTGCTCGCCTTTGATCATCCGATCGATGTATGGCTTAAGGCTGTTGTAATCTTGTATAGGTACGCGTTCCTTATAGGTTTCGGCCGTCAATATGGAATTGTAGTCGTATTGCTTACCCCACTCGGTGGCCTCCGCAGTGGAGATCAGGCTTTGGAACCATTCGTCTTGCACCTCATGCGGGTATTTCATGAAAAGCTCAATCTGATGAATGCGCTTTTTCATGATCCATGTGAATATCGAGTTGATGATGGCCATTTTTTAGCTTTTAGTCTTTAGTACCTAGTAGTTAGTACTTAGTCTTTAGTAGTTAGACATTACTTTCCGGTACTCAGTACTATAATTTCTTCCGGCGCAACTCAAAATTCCGGCCGAGGTAAAACTTACGGGCCATTTCATTGACCGCAATTTCTTCTGGCGTACCGGCAAGCATAATCCTACCTTCGGTGAGCAGGTAAGCACGGTCGGTAATCGACAATGTTTCCTGCACGTTGTGGTCGGTGATTAGGATACCGATATTTCGGTGTTTCAATTTGGATACAATCGTTTGGATCTCTTCTACCGCGATGGGGTCTACGCCGGCGAATGGTTCATCGAGAAGGATGAAATTCGGCTTGGCTGCCAGCGCCCGTGCAATCTCGGTACGGCGGCGTTCGCCACCCGACAATAAATCGCCACGATTTTTCCGCACCCGGTTCAGGCTGAACTCGGCCAGGAGCTCCTCCAGCTTTTCGTTGCGCGTTTCACGGTCGGGGTGATGGATTTCCAACACGGCCATGATATTGTCTTCTACCGACAACTTGCGGAACACCGATGCTTCTTGCGCCAGATAACCTATTCCTTTCTGTGCCCGCCGGTACATGGGGTCTTCGGTGATTTCCTCGCCATCCAGGTATACGTGCCCCTCATTGGGCTTTATCAATCCGACGATCATGTAGAACGATGTGGTTTTACCGGCACCGTTGGGACCTAACAAACCCACAATTTCACCTTGGGCCACTTCGAAAGAAACATCATTTACTACCGTACGTTGGCGGTATTTCTTGATGAGATGTTCTGCTTTTAATATCATATTGTTAGACTTTAGACACTAGACATCAGACACTAGATAGTAGACATCGTAATCCTAAACCTCAAATCCTTATATCTTTTATATTCAATTGCAAGTTCCGCTTATCGCGCCATATATTTTCTTCAATCGTATAGCACATATCAAATGAACGTTGCGTATTGATGGCTTCGGCATAGTCTGCCAAGCCGAAACCGATACAGTCGAATCGCGGGGACCCCGGTTGCATCACCGTCATTTTAAGGTGGCTGCCGCCCACGATGGTGGCCACGCCCAGCACCGTTACTTGTTTACTCATGAAAAGCGGCGCCTCGTTCTGGGGCCCGAACGGCTCAAAGCGGCGTAAAATACGAAAAAATTTCGCGTCGATCTCCGTAAATCCCAGCTCTGCATCAACAGCCATTTCACGCTGCAGCATGCCTGGGAGGATGCTCGCCTCAACGACGTCTTCGAAACGCTGTTGGAACTGTTCGATGTTCTCCGGCTTCATGGTGAGCCCGGCGGCATATTTATGCCCCCCGAATTGATCGAGCAGGTCGCTGCACGCGCTCAACGCTTCGTACAGATCGAAGCCCAATACCGACCGGGCAGAGCCCGAGACATGCCCATTGGTTTGTGTGAGCACCACGGTGGGCCGGTAATATTTCTCGGTGAGCCGCGTGGCTACGATACCGATAACGCCTTTATGCCAATCGGGCTGAAACACGACCGTTGTCTTCCGTTTTTTGAGTGCTTCGTCGCCATCGATGATGGCAAGGGCCTCCTCGGTGATCCGAAGGTCGAAATCTTTCCGTTGGGTATTCTGAACATCGATGCTCTTACTGTACTCGCCGGCTTCTTGCAGCGATTTGGAAATCAAAAGCTTCACTGCATCCTTTGCATGGTCTATCCGTCCCGCAGCATTGATACGCGGTCCGATCTGGAAGATGATGTCATTCACCGTAAAATGACCGCTACGATGGGTAGACAAATCGATCAGCGACTGCAGTCCGCAACAGGGATTGGTGTTCAGTTTGATGAGCCCGTAATGGGCCAATATCCGGTTCTCGCCCGAGATGGGCACGATATCCGACGCGATGCCCACAGCTACCAGATCGAGGTACTGATAGCAACGGTTGATGTCCATGTTGTTTTTTTGAACAAACGCTTGGACGAGCTTGAACCCGATGCCGCACCCGGGCAGCTCTTTATAAGGGTATGGGCAGTCGTTGCGCTTCGGGTCTAACACCGCCACCGCATCGGGCAGCTTGTCGCCCGGCAGGTGATGGTCGCCGATAATGAAATCAATCCCCCGCTCGCGGGCATAAGCCACTTTGTCTAGCGCTTTGATGCCGCAATCTAATGCGATTACTAACGTGAAGCCGTTTTCGGCGGCATAGTCGATACCTTGTTTTGAAATGCCATACCCTTCGGCATACCGATCGGGTAGGTAAAATTCCAGGCCCGAATGGAACTGTCTGAAAAAGCTATAGACGACAGCCACCGCGGTGGTACCGTCTACATCGTAATCGCCATAGATCAGTACCTTTTCCTTATTTCCGATGGCTTTTTCAATACGGGCTATGGCCTTGTCCATGTCTTTCATGAGGAACGGATCATGAAGCGACGACAGGTCGGGGCGAAAAAAACACCGTGCATCGTCAAAGTTAGCCACCCCCCTATTTATCAATAACTCGACCAATACCTTATGAATACCAAGCGCTTCACCCAGCTGCCGTGCGGCAGCTTCGTCACTGCAGGAAGCGATTGTCCATCTTTTTTGCATATATTTATCTATAAACCGTATTTCTCGAGAGGACTTTGCCGCTCTCCATGTCTGCCGAGTAGATCGGTAACACTACCTTTTAAGCAACCAACAAGGTTTGCAAAGAGGGCAAATTTAGCTAAGTTTGTACACTACGAAAGGGTAAAGATAAAAACATGCAGGCACATTCCTTATTCGAAGGTTCATTTTCCGTCGATTCTTCCAAAAAATTCGTTCCTTTTGACGCGGCCAAAGACCGCAAAAAAGACCGACCCGGTTCGCTATTTATCCATGTACATCCGTTTTTGATCGAATCGGCAAACGGCCTGCTGCTCCTCGATACCGGCATTGGGTTTGGAGACAACGATGGCGACCTTCAACTGCATTACAATATCCGGAAAGCGGGTTTCGAACCGCATGATGTGCGGTACGTACTGCTATCGCACTTGCATAAAGACCATGTAGGCGGCACGGTGGTCGATCGCAATGGCACGTTTCGCGTTGCTTTTCCGGATGCCGAATACATTGTGCAGCGGGGCGAGTGGGAAGACGCATATGCCGGCATGTCCGATTCTTACCGAACGGAGATCTTCGATGTACTCCAACGCAGCGGCAATCTTGTGTTGGTAGAGGGCGACGGCTCGATTAACAACGAGATCAGCTATGAGGTTTCGGGGGGGCACACGCCCCACCACCAGGTTTTCCATATCCAAACGGGTGGTGAGCACTTCTTCTATGGCGGCGATGAGGCACCCGAACCGGAGCAATTTTTCCGCCAGTTTGCTGCTAAGTACGATTACGACGGCCGTAGATCCATGGAACTGCGACAGGCGTACTGGGAGCGCGGGTGTGCCGAAGACTGGGTGTTTCTGATGTACCACTCGACCAATATCGCTATCGGCCGGCCCGAGCGAAAAGAAAATGGCGACTGGCGGCTGGTAGATGCAGGGGGTTAACGCACAACCAACTCTACCACCACCGCCCGGTGGTCGGAAGGCCAGGGCTGAATAACGATATCGGTCATCGGCGACGGTTCGCCAACAATGGCGGCCTCCCGAACGGTGAAGCGATCCTTACTGACATAAATCAAATCTATCCGGTCGTGGATTTCGGGATCGCGCCAAAGCCCTTCGACGGATGTCCAGGTATAAGCCGGCCGCTGCTTCACATCGGGATACACTTCCCGGTATGCATCCTTGAATCCCTTTTCAATCAATAGCGCTGTGGCCGGCCAATTAACGGCAAAAGGCAATAACGTGTCGCCCCGATCTTTGATGGCTTCTGCTGTCCAGTCGAGGCAGCTCGGTTCATTGAAATCGCCCACCAATACGGTTGGGTAATCGCTATACGCGGCAATTTCATCCAGCATATCCTGAACTTGGTGGAGCCGCGCCTTTCTCGCGGAGGCCTCGGCAGCTGCAGCGTCCAACAACTTTCCATCGGCTACGTCATAAGGTTCATACGGTGTATACATGAGGTGCATAACCCCGAAGACGATGTCCTGCCCATCGGGCAGTTGTAACACCACCGCTTGGGATACGGTGGTGGTGTCCACCGGCCGGAAGTTGTATTTTGAAATGACCGCACGACTGCCATCGATGAGGTGGCAGTGCCACCCCAAGCTGTCTGCTAATAATTGGGCCCGCGATGCATTGTCACTTTTGTTGTTGGTTTGCTCCTGGAGGCCGACCACATCGGCATTTGCGCTACGAATAGCCGCTAACTGATATTTGATGGTGGTATCGCGCGGCAGTTTCACCGCATCGCCGCCATGCCAGAGGTTGAAGGTCATCACCCGTAAACTGGCCTGCTCGTCCGCTCCTTTGCCAGTACTGGCGGGCTGGCATGAAATTGCAAATAGGGCAATAATAAGTCCCAAGATCGTCATCATCGGTCTGCTCATGTTGTGTTTTATTACTTTACTTCCCATCCGTAGTCTACATACTCCCAGGTAAACTCATCGCCATCCGTCTTTACCACCAAAAATCCTTCTTCGGTGCCATGAAATGCCCCGGACCACCAATTTGCACACACCGCTCCGGCGGTAATGAATTGCACACCTTTAACTTTAATCTCTTCGTATAGATGCTGATGGCCCTGCAGTACCAACTTTAGGTTATGACTGCCAAATAAATCAAAGGTCTCCTTTTGATTGTCAAAGGTGTCTGCTGATGTATAACGGCCCTCAAGTACGGGATAATACAAAGACAGGAACGGTACATGGGTTGAGACGACTATAGGCCGTTCTCTCGGCGTTTGGGCGAGAAGGCTGCTGAGCCACTGTTGCTGTTGCGTATCTATGCAATATTGCCCATTACAGATTTGCGTGGAGTTCAACACGATGAACAACCACCCTTTGTGTTCAAAGGCGTAATAGGTCTTCCCGAAAAAAGACTCGAACAGTTTTTCGCCGTACGCACCACTTTTTTCCCCATCGCCCCAGTAACGGTCATGATTGCCGATGGTGTAATAAAAAGGGAGTGACGATTGATCGGCAATTGCTTTGTAGTCGCTGAATAGTTTGACTGCTGTGTTGCGTTGGTCGCTTTTCATCGCATCGACATCGGCGTTGTCACCACCGGTCAGGATAAAGTCCACGTTTTTATTTTCGGCGGATTGGATGGCTTGTTTGAAACCCTCCAAACTTCCGGATTCAGGGTTCGTGTTGGTATGGATATCCGTCAGGAAAGCCAATGAGAAAGCCTCTTGGGCCTGTGCCGAGAATAGCGTTAGGAAACCGATACATGCCGTACCTAAAATTCTTTTCAACATCGTCTTTTTATTATATCTGAATAATATCTTGATTATTCCCAATCAAACAACTGATACAAATTGGGGTTCAATATCGTTTCGGCATTTGGCACGGGACGGTAATAATATTTGGGCTCCATAAAGGTGCGTTCCCGATCGTCAGTGACCAAAACGCCACCGTTTACACCATTTTCGAGATAAATGGACGCTCCGCCACCTATCGTACCTATGGAATAATAGGCCAACTGCACACCGAGTGAATTTTGTTCGCGTTCCGCGGGAATAGTCTGTCCTTCCGGTATCAGCCGGATATCGGGTACGTCGTCTCCGGTTAGGTCGTAATCGCCCACGCCCGGAAAATACATGCCCACAGGGATATTCTCCAATAGCTTACCCGCATGCCAGCGCATCAAATCATCATAACGGCTATTTTCAAATACCAACTCCACCCGTCGCTCGCGCCGGATTTCGAGTATGACACCTTGGTTTGCGCCAACGACATCTGCGAATTTAGCCACCAGTACGGGGTCGGGGTCCGCGTTTGAGGCGGCCAGATTAAGATGTGGCATGGCCACACGATCACGCAACAGATTCACGGTATTATCCAGATCCGTCTGGGTTAAGGTGCCTAGTTCGGCTTTTGCCTCTGCCAGTATCAACAATACTTCAGCGTAACGGTGTACAGGTACATCTGTACTATTCAGTATGACTTGATCGGTACTATTGGCGTAGCCTTTCAGCTGGTGGTACCCCGTAAAATTCCGAGCGAGAAATTGCACGTATGGGGCGCTGTCTTGTGCACGCTGCCAACCGGGATAGGCGATGGTCTGGGCCAGCCTGGGATCACGGTTTTCAAATTCTTTTACAAAACCCAGTGTTTCATATGCGGATTGGTCCGTAAAACGCGAGCCATCGGTCCGCAAGTACGCTTGCACCAGATCGCGCGCCGGCGATTGTTCATAGTTACCGAATATACCCGTGTTTTGGTTTCCGCTTCTATTCTTGGTTTGGTCGTAGCTGTTCACCAAAATCATCTCGCTATTACCCGTCAAGTCTTGGTTGCCAAACAAGTCTGCATAATCCGATTCCGGATTTCCGGTATTGTGAATGCTGAAGCCTCCTTCGGCAATAATCTGTTCGGTGATTGCTACCGCCCTTACCAAAAAGGCATCTGCCGTACCCTGCAACCCCAATTCGGGATGGTATTTCCGATAGGTACCCTCATAGAGTGCGATTTTGGCCGCCATAGTCGCTACGGCCCATCTGTCTGGCGTACCGGTTGGCACATCGTCACGTACGTTTGCCATGGCGAACTCCAAATCGGCCATTACATTACCCATCACCAATTCCCGCGGATCCTGTGCTTTGAAGAGTTCCTCATCGCCGGGATTAAGGGTACCCGAATACCAGGGCACATCGGAAAACCGTTTCACCTTATCGTGATAGAAAATGGCGCGGTAGTAACGGGCCAGGCCCGCGTAATGGTTCTTCACATCATCGGTCACAGCAGCCCGATCGTAATTCTCCAGAAAGTAGTTGATGGTACGCAGCCTGCCCCACGACCACCCGCCGGAAATGTTTTGCGAAGAAGGATCGCCGGTCATGATATTTTTGACCTCGACGGCCGCCGTCGTTGCCAAGTTATCTGTACTTTGGTCGGAAAGGTACATGCCGTGACCCGAAAGGCTTAACATGCCATTGATGTACAGGGCTAAATCCTCTTCCGTATTGAAAAATACTTCAGGCGTAACGGACGTCTGCGGGTAACGATCGAGAAAATCCTTCTGACAGGACGTTGCTACAGCAGCCAATGCCACTAAGAACAGTATTTTGTATCTTTTCATGATGTCGTTCATTTCTTTGTCAAAAACCAATATTCAATCCAAATGCAAACCTTCGTTGGAACGGATAAGCCCAAGCGCTGCTATCCGTACCCCAGTTGATTGATTCGGGGTCTACAAACCGTTTGACCTCGGAAAACTCGAAAATATTCTCTCCCGTAACGAAAAAGCGCAAGCGGCTCATTCCCCACCGTTGAACCGTTTCATAGGGCAGCGAATAGCCCAGTGTGATATTTTTCACGCGTAAATAGGCACCATTGAGCAGATAGGTGGTATTCGGTTGGTCCAGCCCCGATCGGTCTCCATTACCATCCCTGTAATTATAGTCGGCCAACCAAGACTGCAACACGGGATAACTCGCATCCAAATTCTGGTCAGCAAGACCAGCTGCTATATAAGCTGCCGAATGCTTGGCTCGTTGTTCAGGTGTATCATCGGTTGCTCGATAGTGATCCAGGTGCCACGGATACACGTTGGCGTAGGGCTGTTGGTAAGGTCCCCAAAAGAGGTAATGCCGCGGATAGTAATCGCGCATCAACACCCCTTGCAAAAAGACCTGCGCATCAAACCCGTTCCAATCAGCATTGAGGTTAAACCCGAGGCGATACCGATCGGATGTATTGCCGATGATGGCCCTGTCTTTCATATCATCAACGGTTTGGCCGAGTTCGATCTTCCCGTCGCCATCTATATCTTTGAATTTCGGCCATCCGGGCACAATATCGAGCGCCCCCCAAGGGATGAGGGCTGTCTGGTCTAATGCATCGATTTCATCTGTCGATTGGAAGAAGCCATCACCAATCAAACCATACAACGTACCAAATTCGTAACCTTCAAAGTACTGCGATATCAATCGTTGGTCGTTCTTGAATTTGGTGATATACGCCCGCGAATCAGATAGCACCAATTTGGTTTCCAACCGGAAGGGCTTAGCCGCTACGGTAAAATTATCCCGGTAGGTGAGGGAAAGCTCCCAGCCTTTTCCGCGGAGATCCGCCGAATTTTGCTTAGGCACTCCAGTCCCCAGCACCGATGGCAGCTGTTCACCCGCAACTAGCATTCCTGTAGTTTCACGGATAAAGTAATCGAAGCCGGCAAAAATCCGGTCATTCACCAACCCGATATCCGTGCCGAAGTTGATGGTGGCAACATTTTCCCAGCTGTAATTTGCCGGGTTTATGGTTAGTGAAGGTGCTCCCGTGACGATTTGCCTTTGCGCACCATCGATGAGATAGCTCGATAATGCGGTGCCCATGGTTTGGATATAGGAAAAATCGCCCACGTTTTGATTACCGAGGCTACCGTATGATGCGCGCAACTTTAAATTGGAAAAGGCGGGCTTTAAGTCTTCGAAGAACGGCTCATTGCTCACAATCCAAGCTCCCGATATGGACGGGAAGAAGCCCCAGCGATTGGACGCTGGGAACCGGGACGAGCCATCGTAGCGCCCCGTACCTTCGAGGATATATCGGTCGTTGATGGTATAGTTCAACCGGCCGAATACACTCTGAGTGGCGTATGAACTATACTCCGCATTAATGCGCGCTTCGCCGGTGGTCAGCTCCAGGTAGGGCAGCGTTGATGAAATTAGCTGATCGCGTTGAGCAATGGTGGTTTCCCACACATAGTCTTCTTGGTTATAGCCCGCCGTTAAGCTGAAGTCGTGTATACCGAAGCTTTTGTTGTAATTTGCATAAAGGTTAAATACGTTGTTTTGGATTTCTCCACGTCGGTCGTACACGAAGCCGTTGCCGCCTTCCTCCCGGATATCATCGGGGCCATAACCCACTTTGTACTTTTTCGAATGCCTCGGATATCGCCAATACTCTCGCTTGAAACTGGCGTCGCCGGTTACAGTCAGGTCGCCATCTAGGAACGTGCCCACCGCATTGAAGATATTCTGGAAGCCAAACATGTGTTCATTGCTATTCCCCCCGTCTACTAACCGTGCGGCGAGTCGTCCGGCAGCGTTATTGCCCCACGTACCATCCGGGTTTTTGGCCACGTTGGTGGGCTGTAGGTAATAGATGTCAGTGATGTTGGCATTTGGCTTGGCGATATCCGTTTGGTAAACGTTCATGTTATTATCCAGTTTCAACCATTGTAGCGGACTGAACGTCAGCCTTCCCCGGATTCCCTTGCGTTGCCAGTAATCTTCCGCCATCCTGTTTAACCCATTATCTTTGGTGTAATCGGCCGACAGATAATACGAAAGCGGCTTTTCGTTGATCGTAGAGCCACCCGAAAGCGCTACATTGTGTGATTGGGAAACGGTAGCCTTCTTAAAAAAATAATCATTCCAATTGTTGTTCCCCATATATTCCCATTCAGTGGGGTTATTGGGGTTAATCCGTACATCGGCTAGCGAGGGATCTTCCGACCGTTCTTTGGCCCATTGGTAATACGCTTCACTGAATTGCACGTAACTGGGTCCGTTCCAGGGCGTATTAAGCGTGGAATTTTCCAACACGCGCGAGAAAATATAGGGATCGGTTACCGGGTCGGGCATTTCCGTGGGCCTGCCGAAGGAGGTTGTGAGGTTGTAGCTGATGCTTTGCGTCCCCTGGCGGCCTTGCTTGGTAGTAATCAAAATCACGCCGTAGGCCGCCCGGGCACCGTAGATGGCCGCCGATGAGGCATCGCGCAATACAGTGTAGGAGGCAATATCGTTGGGGCTTAACCGAATCATGTCATAGGTGTCAGATACGGGTATTCCATCGATGACAATGAGGGGTGATCCGCCGTTTATAGACGTTGTTCCCCTAATATTGATATCCGGTATCTCACCGGGTGAACCATTGCCATAGGTGATATTCAAGCCTGGACTGACTCCTTGCAAACCCTGCATGATATTGGATACCGGTCTCGACTCTAATTGTGCGCCAGAAATCTGGTCTACCGCACCAGTCAGATTGCTTTTCCGTTGTGTTCCAAAGCCTACCACGATGACCTCGTCGAGATTACCGGCATCTGTTTCCAAGACCACTTCCAACTCGGTCTGGCCAGTATATTGGCGTTCCTGGGATTTGTACCCCACCATACGGAATACCAGCGTGGCGCCATTCTCCAAGCCTACGAGTGCGTATTGCCCTCCATCATCAGTTGCGGTGCCTAATGGTGTACCTTGCACGACCACACTCGCGCCGACCAGCGCCTGCCCTGCTTGATCCGTCACTTTGCCCACCAGACGGTTTTGCGCCATAGCATCGAAAGCTACGGTTTGCGCCAAAACAAATATAACGCCGATGCAACCCCAAACGCCCCACCGATGGGCCCTGCTTTGTTGTCGTTGTCCTTTCATAATCGAATTTTAATTGGTTTATTAATTGAACATTTAGTCAAAAAAATAATACTGTTTAGTTACTTAAGTCCTAGTTTTATATTCATATGTTCTATTTGTTAGCGCGTTATTATTGGTCGGTACGCGGGTACCTGTTTGTTTGTGCAATATTATTGTCTTTTAATTGATTATGCAAGAAAAAAAATCACGCAATCGATTGTAAACTATCAATCAACCGGTTGCGTTAATCGATTGTTTGTAACAAAAAATTGAATGAACATACAATTAATAAAATATAATCAATTTGTTAATATAATTTTATTAATTTCGTAATCCATTATTTACGCATACCCATGGGAAGAAAAAGTTTAAAAGAAGTCAGGCAGCTGGAAATCATCAAGGTTTTTTATAAAGTTGCCAAGAAGGAAGGACTCGAAAACACATCCATAGCAAAAATTGCGAAAGTGATGGACGTCAACCCCAGCCTGATCATCCATTATTTCCAAACCAAGGATGACCTTACATATGCGTTGATTGACTATATACTGGAAAAATACTTGCTTATATACCGCGTGGGAAGAAACCACGATATCCCCTTAGGTGATGCTTTAGTTACGGTAATTGACGATTTGTTTTCTCGGAAATGGAACAAATTATTCGACGATGGTCTGTTTTACAGCTGTTATGCATTGACGTTCCGCGATAAAAAAGTTAAAACCAAATACAAGAAGCTAACGGATTCACTGAGAACACAGCTTTCAACCCTGATCGAACGTTGCAATGCTGCCGGTATAACTACCGTTAATAGCCCTTCCCTTGTTGCTGAACTCATTTTTGCCCTGATTGACGGCTCCTATTTTTACCTGAGCCTCTCAGCTAGCCCGAAGACTTTCGACGAAAAAATAACGGAATATAAAATAGAGGCTTACCGCTTACTCGGGCTTGACGACTTGGCCGTCTCGTCGCCTCATGCTTGAGCGTTGCCGCGAATACCGGATGATGCCAAATAGGGCAATAAGAACCCATATGCCATTGGCAGCGAGATTGGGCGAATCCTTAAAATACCACGCACTGATCACCAAACCGACCCCTCCGATTACATTCAAAATTTGGTAAAGTGGGTTATCAAACCGTAATATTTTAAGGTTGAGGAGTAAGTATGCTAATGAGCAAAAAATAAACCCAAGCCATCCGATAATGGTCACCGTTGTTTCTGTCATCTCCTTTGTGCTTTCAGATTGCCAATAGCGCAGCCGCTTCACCATCCTCAAACTTCTCGACCTGCGATTGCAGCAGCTGCTTCATCTCGGCAGTAATGGCTTCATAGCCTTCTTTGCCGTATAAATTATGCATTTCGTTGGGGTCTTCCTTGAGGTCGAAAAGCTCCCATGCATCCACCCGCTTATAGAAGCGGATCAGTTTATACCGCGCATTGCGCACACCGAAATGTGGTGATACGGCATGTTCGCCATTTTCGTAATAATGGTAATAAACCGCATCCCGGATGGTCGTATCGGGATTCCGGAATAAGGGCAACAGCGACTTTCCTTGCACATCTTGCGGTATCTCCGCACCGGCCAGCTGCAGGAGGGTGGGTGCAATATCGGTATTCACCACAAACCCGTTGACCACCGAGCCGGGTTCGATCGTGCCCGGGAAGCGGGCCAGCATCGGGGTGCGGAAGGATTCTTCGTACATAAACCGCTTATCGAACCATCCGTGCTCACCCAAATAAAACCCCTGGTCGGAAAGGTATATCACCAACGTATTATCGGCCAGTCCGTTTTCGTCGAGGTAGTCCAATATCCGCCCGATATTGCGATCCAGCGATGCTGCGGTACTGAGGTAGTCACGCATATAACGCTGGTATTTCCATTCGGCCAATGCCTGGCCGGCAAGATTCCGGGCATTGAAATCGGCAAATATTGGCTGGTAATATGCATCGAATTTACGCCGTTGTTCGGGCGTCATTCGTTTGATTGCCCTTTCGCGGTCGGCCGCAGCGACCGGTTCCATCTTCAGGTCGTAGCCCATCCGGATATCCTTGGCGATGTTCATTTCTTGCACAGCTGCTGCTTGCCGACCGGTATAATCGTCATAAAACGTTTCGGGCAATGGAAAATCAACGTGGTCGTAACGACCGAAGTCGGCCGTATCGGGCAACCACACCCGGTGCGTTGCTTTATGACCAATAACCAGGCAGAAGGGCTCACTATGATCGCGGCCATCCAGCCATGCTTCGGCCTTATCGGTAATGATGTTGGTTACATAGCCCTCTACGTGTTCCCGCTCACCGCCCGTGTTGATGAAATCGGGATTATAATACGCTCCCTGGCCGGGTAGAATGCTGTAATAATCCAATCCCTGCGGACTATTCCCGAGGTGTTGCTTGCCAATCCATGCCGTTTGGTAGCCCACATTTTGCAGGCCTTTCACAAACAGGTCCTGCCCGTGGTCAAACGTAGACGTCTCGTTATCTTTGAAGCCGTTTTTGTGGCTATACTTCCCCGTGAGCAACGTTGCACGACTCGGTCCGCAGATGGAGTTGGTTACATATGCGCGACTGAATCGGGCACCTTCATTGGCAATCCGGTCCATATTTGGCGTCTCCACCAAACCACGGCCATAAGCGCCTATGGCCTGAAACGCATGGTCGTCTGAAACGATGAGTAGGATATTGGGACGCTGTACTGGAGAAGGCTCCTGCGCACGCACTCTATAGACAACTCCGAACAGACTTATAACCAGTAAAAAACGAATGATTTGAAACATGTTCAATTATAAGCACTTTTTTCTTTGCATCAATGGAATTTTTAGCATAGATTTGCGCGCTAACGGTTTGCATGTGCAATAAAGTTGTAACCGATCAACGTTTGCATGTTTCATAAAAAGGCAATTTCATGAAGAGGAAAACATCAGTAGCCTGCCTGCTATTTGCTTGCCTATTTGCTGTATCGCAGGCACAAACATCCGCCGACCAGCCTGTAAATCCTTCAGATCCTGATAATCTAGCCAAAGACTACTTCTCCCAAATAATGGGCGTCGCGGTATCGGCTTCTACCAATACGCAACTATACCAGTTTATCTATGAGTGGATAGGTACCCCCTATCGGTTGGGCGGAAAGACCAAGCGGGGCGTCGACTGCTCGAAATTCGCATACGAGCTTTACGATAAAGTCTTCAACACGACGCTTGGCCAAAATAGCCGTAACATATACACACAGGTAGACCCCATTGCCAAAGATAAACTCATGCCGGGCGATTTGGTGTTTTTTAAAATACGCAGCCGTAGCATCACCCACGTAGGTGTTTATATCGGCGATGATAAATTTGCGCATGCTTCTTCAAGCAGGGGTGTGATGATAAGCGACTTGAACGATGCCTATTGGAAGCGTTACTATTACAATGGTGGCCGAATGCTGGCCGCTGTAACCAACGGTGGATCTGGTGGTGTAGAGGACGCGTTGTAATCGTCGCATGACAACTAGGGATATGTCTACAAAAAAAGTATTAATCCTCAACCAGGAGCAGATTGCGAACAAAATCACCCGCATTGCTTATCAATTGATGGAGGACAATTTTGAAGAGACCGCGCTGGTTTTGGTAGGAATTGCCGACCGGGGTTATGTGTTTGCGCATCGACTGAAAGCAGAACTGGAACGGATTTCTGCTTTTGATATCACGCTTATAAAAGTTACCCTCGACAAAACAAGCAGCACGCTGCATGCGGAGACAGACACTCCCGTTGAACAGGCAAAAGACAAAGTCGTGGTATTGGTAGACGACGTATTGAACAGCGGGCGTACACTAGCCTATGGTATCGGTGTATTTTTCGATGTGCCGCTAAAGAAAATGCGTACCGCGGTATTGATTGACCGGAGCCACCATAAATTCCCGATCTTCAGCGACTTCTCGGGTTTAAAACTCTCCACCATCCTGAAAGAGCACGTTACGGTCCAGCTTCGCGAATGCGATGGCGGTGAGGATGCCGCATGGCTCATCTAGTCGTGCACCGAAAACCTGGAACTATTTCACTTTTATCTTCAATGTCATCCCCGGCTTAATCCGGCTGCCGCGCAACCCGTTGTCTGATTTAATGGTGAACACATTGGCTTTGCGGTACCGTTGGGCAATACCCGACAACGTGTCTCCTTTTTTTACGCGGTAAGAGATATATGAAGCATTGGTGGATGATGCGGGTTGAGCGGCTTGACCGCCGCCAGCGCTCATGATGCGAAGCGGTTGCCCCGGCACAATCGTATGGTTCTTGAGACCGTTCCATACCTTTAAGTCCTGCACGCTTACATGGTAGCGATTCGCTATTTTACCCAATGTTTCGCCCCTCCGTACCCGGTGAGTGGTCGCCGTGGTCTCCGCGTTACGAGTGCCCTCATTTGCCGCGTAAAATGCCTGCATCTTATTCGGCGTATTCAACACCGCATACAATGCCGGGTATGTTTGCGGAGGGGCCTCCGGCAATATCAAGCGTTTCGGCATGTCTGCCGTACCGTTCACCACCCCTCGCTTATAGGCTGGGTTTAGCGATTTGATCACCTCCTCCTCCACGTCTAAGGCTTTGGCCACGCCACGCAAGGGCACATGTTTCTGCACCCATACCATTTCGGTTTGCACGGGAATAGTAGTCGCTGCCGGGGTGATATCATGCTCCTCGGCGTATTCCAGCATGTATGTAATCGCAATTAAAGCCGGCACATAGTTACGGGTCTCGCGTGGGAGGAAAGGGCTGATATCCCAGTAGTTGGGATTGGCCAGCCCAGTTCGTCGCATAGCCCGCAGTACGTTCCCTTGACCGCAATTGTAAGACGCAATGGCCAGCAACCAATCGCCGAATTCGTTGTATGCGTCTGCTAAATAGGCGGCGGCGGCACGGCTCGCGGCGATGGGATCTTTTCGTTCGTCTACGTAACTATCGATAACAAGATCGTACATCCGGGCGGTGGCGTACATAAACTGCCACAACCCCGTAGCCCCAACCCGCGATACCGCATGGGGGTTTAATGCCGATTCGATGATGGATAGGTATTTAATCTCTTCAGGAACGCCCGCTTCCATAAACGACCGCTCATATATCGGGAAGTAATACTGGGATAACCCCATCATTTGCTCGAGGTGCCGTTTGTACCGCTCGGTGCTGTATGCGTCGATGTAAGACTGTACCTGAGCGTTATAGGTAAGCGGAACATCTTTCTGGAGGTATGCCAAACGCCCTGCTACGGTGGCGGGAACGAACGTGAACATGGGAGACAATTCTACTTCGTCTTTGAGGTCGACAAAATTGATGCTATCCGCTATCAGTTCGAGCTGTATGTCGATCGTCCGATCGGCACGATGTGCTGTGGTTAAGGTATCAGACGGCAGATCAGCGGGGAGGGTTTCAGAAAGTGCCACCTGGACACACAACATACTACCTACGGCCACTGCCGAAATCTTATTTAACACCATGTTTTGCTAGTTGGTATGTATACGCCATAAATTTCACGCCCAGCTATAGGTTAGCTTGTTAGTGATTACCAAATGCTATACTGGATAAGTATATATTTACGTGAAAAACGCAAGGATCTCATTTTTATTGTACGGCTGACCGGTAAAAATCAACTATCGGACGAATAGCCGTTAAAATAAATGGACTTTACACCCAGACAGAAATCCGGTGTAAAGTCCTTCTCCGTATTGGATACGTGTATGCTATTGTTTGTTTTCTTGGAGCTCCTCTTTCGGGACGTTCGGGTTCTCCTCTTTCGGGCTTTCCTTTTGTCCTTCTTTGAACTCCCGGATACCACGTCCCATCCCACGCATCAATTCGGGGATTTTCCGACCACCAAACAATAAGAGGAGTGCTAAAACAATCAGGATAATCTCTTGAGCACCAAGAAATAACAACACTGAATCTACCATAACCGTTGTTTTAAATTTTTAAACTCAACCGGCCTTCAAAGACCGGATGATTCTGCAAATGTACGTATAATATTTAATTTGTTATATAAATCACCATCGATGGCGGCGGTTATTTTGCTAACCATGGCTCTGGATTTATTGGGGCAGCGCCTTCCCATATTTCAAAATGCACTTCTGATGTGCCATCCTGGGGGTCTACCAATGCGGTTCCCAGTGTCTGTCCCCGCTGCACGGTTTGCCCACGCTTTACCGTAGGGCTTCCTAGTTTCGTATAAACCGTGAAGTATTTACCGTGTTGCATGATAATCGCATACGAACCGGCCATGTTGGCCACCTGGATGATGGTGCCATCGAAAATGGCCTGCACCTGTGCATGGTTGTTCGTTCGAATCGTGATTCCGGCGTTTTCGACGGTCACGTTCCTTCCGATGGTATGCCGCCCGAAGCGCTGGGTAATGACGCCTTGCTGCACAGGCCATGGCAGGCGCCCGCGATTACCCGCAAAATCGGCAGAAAGCTTGGCCGCAGCCGGCGTATTGGCCAGCACCTCCGTATCGCTTTTGCGGACAGCGGGCTTTTCGGCCTCTACCTCCGCCACAGTCTTCCCGGTCCGCTTAGCTTCAAGTGCCAATGCGACCCTGCGCGCCTCTTCTTCCAGTCGGCGCTGCTCGGCAATTTCGCGTTGGATAGTGGTTCGGATGGCACGTGCCAAACGCTCGTCTTCCTGTTGTTTTTTACGCAACTCTTGCTGGAATTTTTTCTCTTGCTGGGTAAGCGCCTGCAACACTTTAGATTGGGCACCCTGTTCTTGGGATATCGTCTTCCGTTCACGCTCTTGCTCGGCAAGCAAGGAAGCTTGCTCTTTTTTGCTGGCCTCCAGTTGCGCTACTTTCAAAGCAATTTCTTTTTGGGTTTCTTCAATCTCTGCGGCACGCAGCTTTCGCGAATCATTGAATTGCTGGAGGTACTTGACACGTTTGAACGCCTGGTTGAAATCTTTAGAGGCAAAAATAAACATGATCTTATTATATGCGTTCCGGTTGCGGAAGGCAAACATGATCATGCTCTCGTAATCTTCGCGCAACTTTTCCAGCTGGTCACGAAGGTTTTGAATGGTTTTGTTATGGGAGGAAATCTGGTTATTGATCAGCTTGATTTCGCTACTGATGGTGCTGATTTTCTTTTCCCGCAGGCGGAGTTGGGTATTCAGGGCGTTTACCTGTTTGAGCGACAGGCTCCGATCGCTTGAGGTGGTTTTCAGGCTTTGGTTGAGGCGCTCGATCTCCTTATTCAACTGCTCGCGCTGCTTTCTCAGCTCGGCACTGCTCTGCGCATGGACGGCAGCCAGTGTTAAAAAGAATACGATTACGCTTAATGCCCCTTTTAGATAACTCATCTATATACCACTTATAACCTCAGCTCCCCGCCCATTATTGTCTGCGAAAGTAATAAATCTACCTCGATAATTATGCATCGTTCTGTATTATTGAACTTCCTTATACCTCGACGGAACGGTGAAAGGCAGTTCAACCTCCCCATCGTAAACCACCTTACTGTATCTCATGTCGGATTGAAGGGTCAAATGAGGTGTTGCAATTGAAATTTCCATATGGTTGGGAAACGAATTTCCTGCGATGACCTGGTAGTCGGAATAAACCGCCTCCAGTTGCTGGTTACTTGCCGGGGATGCTATCCGTGTGTAATTATTTTGATAGTCGGCACCCACGTGCACCTTGTACTGCAAATCGTCCATTTGTTTATGCAACAGGTAACCTTCGGCACGCTGCCAAACCGCCAGACCATCTTCCGTGATTTGGTCAAGCACATCGCCTACGAGGAGCTGCTCCAAACTTGAAAAGCGCAATCCGCTACCGGTAAAATTACGGAGGTAAGCGAAAGGTTTTCTGATGTATTCGGACTGCAAGCGATTGATGATCTTGATGCTATCGGGGGTAATGAACACACGGGCCACCTCAATACCCATGAGTGCCGTGAGCGAAATCCAGATCGCCTCGTCACGAACGATGCGTATGTTGGCGGTTACGTCGTACTGGTCCTTTCCGTTGATGATGACATTGCTTTTCGCTCGGCCGCTGAACGTGGTATAGCGTAGCTGTTGCTGGGCCACTTGGTCCAGCACCGCTGTCTTCGCTGCGCGGGAGACTTCTACTTCACGACCTTCCGATGACACCATCCGCTTCTTCGGCGCACAGGAAAACAGCAATGCCGATACGAGGGAACACCCAACCAACCTAATCAAGATACTGCTTCGCATCAATTTTTTGGGATAGTTTATCAATATCCTTGCCAACCGCTTCGGAAAGGCTTCTGGCCTTTTTCCATTGGGTTACGGCCTTGCCTACCTGGCCTAATTTCGCGAGGATATCGCCGTAGTGTTCCAGCAAGGTTTCGGATGCGGTATCGGAACTATCGATGGCTTTCTCTATCCACGACAACGCTGCTTTATAGTCGCCCTGCTGGAAAAGGACCCACGCATACGTATCCTGGTACGACGGGAAATCAGGGGCCAGCTCGTTAGACCGTTTTGACATTTCGGCCGCAAGCGGCAACTTCTGTTTGCGGAGCGCCAAGTAATAAGCGTAGTTATTCAAGGCATATGCATTGGTGCTATCTAACGCTATGGCTTCCTCATAGGCCACGTCTGATTCGGCATGCATATCCATCGCGTTATACACATCGCCCAAGCTGCTGTACAATTGGGTCAACAGCGGCGTATGTTCCCCTCTTGCATTATTTAGTGCGGCCTCCAGATTTACACGAGCCTCTTGGTACTTCTTGTTCCCTAGATAGCCATGCCCGGTAAAGAACAGCATAAGCGGCTGGTTGGGGAAGAGTGCCAAGGCTTCTTTACCATGGGATTCGACATCGTCATATCGGCCCAACTGAAGTTCCACCTGCAGCAGTTGTTGCCAAACCCCTTCGATATACTGATTGATATCCAATGCAGCCAGATAGGCATCGCGGGCCACATCCGGTTGCTGCAATTGCCTGTAAATGTCGCCCCGAACGGCGTGTGCTTTAGCCTCCTTCGGATAAGTCTGGGCAAACAAATCAGCCAACCCGCCCACGTCACCCTGGTCGAGCGGCTGTCGCTTATTGGCAAGTGTGTTGTAAAGTATGCCCGCTTTAGCATCCATACCCAAGCTGTCGCTGCCGAACGCCTCCCGGAGGTAGCGATTGGCCTGCTTTTGCTTCCCCATGGCCAGGTAGGCATCGGATTTACCAAGCCATACGAGGGGTTCATGGGGAAAGATCGCTGCTGCCTCGTCTAAGAGGTCAAGGGCCTTCTCCGCGTCGTCTGCCTTGGTATACATTTCGGCCAGCAGGATATAGGCTTTGCTCTCGCGCGGTTTCTTAGCCACCCACTCTTCCAATTCATTGATAGCCGTAGCCGTATCGCCTTGGGCCAGGTAAATCTGGTGCTTGGTAAGGTATTGGTCGTCGGTCGCCCCGAATCGGGCGCCTATCGTATCGCATGTAGCTAATGCTGCGTTATACTGTTTATCTAAAAATAATGCGTAAGCTTTCTCGTGATAAAAGGCGGCATTTTCGGGGTTGAGCCGGATGAGTTCATCCAGTACGACGGGGATGGCCTTGACGTTTCTCGTTTTCCGGTAAGCATCCAATACCACATTCCAATAGCTTTCGTTATCGGGCTCAAGCTCAGCAGCGTGCAATGCCGCGCGGCTGGCGGCAGTGAAATCTTCGCTATCCATATAGATATGAGCCAGTTGGAAGTAGGCTTGATCGGCGTCCGGCTGTAGCCCTACCACTGCTTCGAACGTCTTTTCTGCCAATGCCAACTGGCCGGCCGACTTTTGCCGCACCCCTTTATCAAACAGACTTTTAACCGCCAAACTATCGGTGGTTCTCCCTGCAGCGGGCACGGTGGTTTGCTGGGCGAAAGCGCCCCCTACCGTACACCATACGCCACCTACCATAACTAAAAGCCGGGATATCTTAACTATTACTCGCCACATAACTTTGAAAAATAAATTTTATTGTCGTACCTTTGCAGTCCCTTAAAATAAAGGGGTTAAATATATTTATTAATTATTTCAAAACAAAGCAAGTGAATACGTTAAGTTACAAAACTGTCTCTGCCAACAAAAACACCGTCAACAAACAGTGGATTGTTGTTGATGCTGAGGGCGAGATTTTGGGGCGCTTGTCATCTCAGATCGCTAAGGTGATCCGGGGGAAACACAAGCCTTCGTACACCCCACACGTAGACTGCGGCGACAACGTGATCGTGATCAATGCAGACAAAGTAAAGTTGACTGGCAACAAGCTCGAAGACAAAGTGTACCAGCGGTATACCGGCTATCCGGGTGGCCAGCGTTTCAGTTCTCCGAAAGAATTATTGGCAAAGCACCCCACACGTATCGTGGAAAAAGCGGTTCGCGGCATGCTGCCCAAGAACCGTCTGGGTCGGGCCCTGTTCAAGAACCTGTACATCTATGCAGGCAACGAGCACCCGCATGCAGCGCAAAATCCAAAAACTGTTAAATTCTAAGGAGCAAAGAAATGTCGACAACTAACACTTCAGGAAGAAGAAAAACCGCAGTAGCCCGCATTTACCTAAGCGCTGGCAGCGGTAACATAACCGTAAACGGCAAAGATTACAAGGAATATTTCCCTACCTTGCCATTACAATACATTGTGACCCAAAGTACAGAAGTAGCCGGCGCAACCGGCAACTATGATGTAAAGGTTAACGTAGCCGGTGGTGGCATCAAAGGGCAAGCGGAAGCTGTTCGCCTAGCGATAGCCAAAGCGTTGATTACGCTAGACCCCGAGGTGAAACCTGCCTTACGTGCAAAAGGACTGGTAACGCGCGACGACCGTATGGTGGAGCGTAAGAAACCAGGACGCCGCAAAGCACGTAGGAAGTTCCAATTCAGTAAACGTTAATCTTTTAAGGAGAACAAAAAAATGGCAAGAACTACATATCAAGAGTTATTGGATGCAGGTGTACACTTCGGTCACCTTACCCGCAAATGGGATCCGAAAATGGCCAAGTACATTTTCATGGAGCGCAATGGCATCCATATCATTGACTTAAATAAAACCCTCACCAAACTGGAAGAAGCAGCTTCTGCAATCAAGCAGGTGGTGAAATCGGGAAGAAAGGTGCTATTCGTAGCCACCAAAAAGCAGGCAAAAGAAATTGTTGCCGAACAAGCCAAGGCTGTAAACATGCCGTTTGTGACCGAACGTTGGCTGGGCGGGATGCTCACTAACTTCGCCACGGTCCGCAAGTCAATCAAAAAAATGTCAAACATTGACAAAATGACCAAGGACGGCACATTCGATGTATTATCGAAAAAAGAGAAATTGATGATACAGCGCGAACGTATCAAATTGGAAAACCTCTTGGGAGGTATTGCCGATTTGAACCGGTTGCCGGCTGCCCTTTTCATCATCGACGTGAAGAAAGAGCACATTGCCGTAAGTGAGGCCATGAAGCTAAACATCCCTACGTTTGCTATGGTAGACACCAATTCGGACCCTTCGAACATCGATTTCCCGGTTCCTTCCAACGATGATGCATCGAAATCGATCACCCTCATTACGGAAATCATTGGAAAGGCGATTCAGGAAGGACTCGAGGAGCGTAAACGCGACAAAGAAGAAGAGGCTGAAAAAGAAGCCGCTGCTGCAAAAGCCAAGATAGACAACGGCGAAGAACCCGAAGCAGAAAGCAAAGAGGAAGCTAAGGCAGATACCGACGGAAAACGCCCTCGTAAAGCCAAAGCTGAAGCAACTGCCGAAGCAGAAGGCAGCCAAGACGGAGAATAATCGCATATTGAAAGCCGGATGGAGCGGGCGCTGGAAGGGATATCAACTTCCGTCAACCCATATACCATCCGGTTTTTTTATCGGTTTAGAGACCAATAGATCGTTTATAACAAATAAGGAAAATAGTATGTCCACAGTACAAATTTCAGCATCAGATGTCAATAAGCTGCGCCAACAAACCGGTGCCGGCATGATGGATTGTAAAAAAGCACTAATTGAAGCGAATGGCGACTTCCAAGCTGCCATCGATTACTTGCGCAAAAAAGGGGCTAAGGTGGCCGCCAGCCGCCAGGACCGCGATTCCAACGAAGGTGTTGTGATTGCAAAAACCACCGCCGATGGAAAAAAAGGCGTCGTTATCGAACTCAACTGCGAAACCGACTTCGTAGCGAAGAATGCGGATTTCATTGCTTTCGGTGAAAGCATTGCGGATCAAGCGGTAGCCCATGCGCCGGCATCGCTCGATGCACTGAAGCAACTGGAAATAGACGGTGTTAAAATCGCCGACTTACTGCTTGATCAAACCGGCAAAATCGGTGAAAAAATCGATGTATCGAAATTCGAAACGGTGGAAGCAGAAAAAGTAGTTGCTTATATCCACGGCAATTACCGCTTGGGCGTATTGGTTGGCCTCAGCAATGCAGCCGACGGCGCAGATGAAGCCGGCAAAGACGTAGCCATGCAGATTGCTGCAATGAATCCGGTAGCTATAGACAAAAGCGGCGTAGACACCCATACTATTGAGCGCGAATTGGAGATTGCCAAAGAGCAGATCCGTGCAGAAGGCAAGCCGGAAGAGATGGTTGAAAAGATTGCCCAAGGTAAGCTCAACAAATTTTATAAGGAAAACACCCTCTTGAATCAAGAATTCGTGAAGGATTCCTCGAAAAACATTGCCCAATTCTTGGATAGCGTTTCGAAAGGATTGACGGTTACCGTCTTCAAACGGGTTCAATTGGGTGCATAATCCCAACAGTATCCGATCGACTGCAACACGTCCTTCTGCCGTTGCCGCCGATACCATTATTGATGCCGCCTCCGGTTCCATAACGGGAGGCGGCATTTTGGTTTAACCACCAGATGCTCCCATGCTGGCCGGGGCTTTTTAAAATATTATTGATTTTTGACTATTTGCGCGTAAAAATTACTAACTTGGGTTGTTGAAATGACTAACTATTTCCTTTAAAAGGCATCCGACAAGGTGTTACGATGCTGTTTGTCAAAAATACATCCTGGGTTTAAATCCGCTGAAACATGGAAACGAAAATTTCCGTTCTATATGTAGACGATGAAGAGAACAATTTGATTTCTTTCAAAGCCACTTTCCGTCTGAAATACAAGATATATACCGCTTTAAGTGGTATCGACGCCATGCAAATCATTGAACAGCATCCTATAGATATCATCATTACCGATCAGCGAATGCCACAAATGACCGGGGTTGAGTTTCTTGAAGAGGTGATTAAGGTTTGTCCGGACCCCATGCGGATATTGCTTACCGGCTATGCTGATATGAGCGCGGTGGTAGAAGCGGTAAACAAAGGGAAGATATTTCACTACCTGAGCAAGCCTTGGAGTGAGGAGGAGCTGGACGACACCATACAAAGGGCCTACGGCATATTTTCCGAGCGAAAAAAAATTAAAGAGTCATTTTCACAACTTGAGATCACGAACGAGCAACTCGAGTTCTTGCTTCGGCAAAAATTACTATCGTAAGCTGATATCGGGTGGTGCTGTCGTTTCTACTTACTGGGGATGGTTACGATAAATGTTGTCCCCTCTCCTTCTACCGATTTGACTTCAATCTCACCGCGGAGCTTCGCCAACGCGCTCTTCACGTTATATAGCCCGAAACCGGTACCTTCGGCCTGATCACTTCCTCTGAAGAATAGCTTAAAAATATCCGTAATGTCTTTGGCGGCGATGCCTATCCCCGTATCCGTTACACTGATCGTTGCTTTCCCGCCCGTCACAACCACCGATAACCGGACGGTCTTATTATCATTTGCCTTCTTTTGGTACTTGAACGCATTCGACAGCAGGTTATGCAAAATAAGTTTCAACGTCGTTTCATCGCTCTTGAATTCTTCTTTTTGATTACTTGCAATCGAGAAAGCCACGCTATTATTCTGCGTATAAATGCTGTAAAAACTTTTCAAATACTCGAATAAGTTTTCAAAATCAATATCGGTAATGGTCAGTTCGCCCCGCTTCAACAGGTAATAATCGTGCAGGCTATTGATGTAGGTATTCAATCTCAATACCGAGCTCTCCATCAGCGCAAGGATTTCGTGGATCCGCTCTACTGAATCGAACTCCAGCCCTAGCTTTATGGCAGACAATACACCTGTTAACGGGTCGCGTAGGTCGTGGCTTACACTATATGCAAACTTATCGAGCTCATCATAGGCCTGCTGAAGCTCCTCATTCCGCATCGCCAACATGGAATCCGTAATAAAAAATTTATTGGCCTCCTCAATGGACGAAATAATCTCTTCTTCTACCCACGGCTTGCGCACAAACCGGAAAATATGCCCCTTATTTACGGCATCTACCACGGTATCCAGATCAGCATAGGCGGTTAATAAGATCCGTACAGGCAGCGGGAAATCATTCCTAATGGCGTGTAAAAATTCAATGCCCGTTTCTCCCGGCATGCGCTGGTCGCAGAAAATCACCCGGATATTCGGATTTGAATGCAGCACTTCCCTGGCCTCATCCGTGCTTATTGCCGTATGAATTGGATACCGATACCTGAAAGTCGCCTTGAAACTAATCAGGTTATTGGCTTCGTCGTCAATGTAAAGTATTTCCGGAGATTGGAGCATCACACAAGGAAAAGTCTATATGGTGAATGTTCTATTTAGCAAAAATAGCATAATTGATTTAATAACGTAAACTTATTACATCTGTTGTTTGAGCGGGATGATGATTAAAAAAGAGACCCCTTCACCCACCGACGAGTCGACTTTGATTTCACCCGCGTGCTTTTTGATGGTATTATAGACAATCGACATGCCCAAGCCGGTACCTTCGCCCACCTCTTTGGTGGTAAAAAAAGGTTCGAACATTTTCTCTATGACCTCATCGGGCATACCTACCCCGTTATCACGGATCGTTATCAAAGCATTTTCAGCATCAACCCTTGTTTGGATTTCCAGAACACCGCCCGGATTCCCATCGAATTTCTTATTGATGGCATAAATACCATTTGTAATGATGTTCAGGAATACTTGGTTTAATTTCCCCGGATAGCATTCTACCGGTGGTAAGTCGCCAAATTCCTTTACAACTGTAATACCCTCTTTAATAACGCTGTTGAGAATAACCAATGTTGATTCAAGCCCCTCATTGATATCAGCAAATTTCAATGATTCTTCATCCACACGTGAGAATATGCGCAGGCTTTTAACGATCTCTGCGGTTCGGGTAGCCCCCTCATGCATTCCTTTAAGGAGAAAGTCTATTTCAGTTTTTAGGTAAGGCACATCAAGATCTTCTTTGTATGCTTGAATACGCTGTTCTTTTTCTTCAAACGGTATATCATCAGCCAACGCAATACGTTCCACTTCGTCCAGCACATTCCAAATCATGTTAATGTCTCGCTTGAGCGGCGCGACGTTGGATGTCACAAAATTTATGGGGTTATTGATTTCGTGGGCTACGCCCGCCGTCAATTGGCCCAGGGAAGCCATTTTCTCTGATTCAACTAATTGCGTTTGTGTTTCTTTTAAATGCGTTAACGTTTGTTCGAGCGACTCATTCGATTCTTTCAGTGCGTGGGTACGTTCTTCGACACGTTGTTCAAGAACTATGTTCTGCTCCCGGACCAGTTTTGCATTCTCTTCAATCATCACCAATTCCCTAGCCCGGGACTCTTCTTTCTCCTTCTTATAAATATTGATCTTGTTTGCCAACGCAAGGGACAACAATGCCATTTCAATTCCCGACGCGGCTTGTACCGAATACACCGTAAACATATTATAAGGGAGGATCCCGTAATCTTTAAATAAGAAAACCAGGGAGCCCAGCAAAAGTATCGACCACGCGCCAAGGAATATCGTTGACGACGATATGTTTGGCTGCCGGTAAACTACGTATGCTGAAATCAAAAGTACACCTACCGAAGACAGGGTCGTCGATGACTGCATAATAGAAAAAGCAATATAGCGATCAAAAAACAGCGCGATAAGCGCACCGATAAATAGCGAAATAAATCCAAGTAGGATAAAATAAATCCCCTTGAAATTCCTTCTTACATCCAAAAAATTAATGGTGAAAAGTAATGCCGCTATCCCCGTAAGTGAACCAAACAGTACGATATTATAATTTTCGAATTCGGGGTTATTGGGCCAAAAGAACTGAAAGCTCATCCCCTTTATTCCCATTTGTGTAAACCCGGCCCCGAAAACATAGCATATATAATAAAGATAGTTCTTATCCTGAGTAGATAGATATAAACAAAAATTATAAATCCCCATAATTAATACGATGCCTATATATATCCCAGAAATCAAATACTCCCTGGTTACCGAGCTGACGTGCTGTTGCGGGGTTACGATATATATCGGTATAATTAAGGGCATCTTGCTCTTAATACGAACATAGAAATCCCTGGTTTCACCCGATGGCACGTTTAGATCGAACAAATAATTAACATCAAGATACTTCCGATCGCTGAATGGCTTGTCTTTGGTAATTAATACACTATCTACCAAAACAGATTGGCCGGAGAACGAATATAAGGTTACCTCATCAAAATTTGGGTTGGTCAATTTAAATAAGTTGTCGGAGCCTCCGCCGGCGTTGGTTACCGAAAATTTAACCCATGCCTCCCCTTTGGTTACACCTAAATTCGGAATCTTCGCAGTGGGTCGGAAAAACGCTGCCTTCGTTGCGGAATCGATAGAAATACGCGTAGTTGTTTTTAACACCAGCAAGTCGTTACTTTCCAACATGCGTGGCGTTACCCCATTCATATGAATGGTCTGTGCCACCCCAACAGCAAAAAACTGTATGAAAAGGAAAGTCGCACCAACATATCTCCACATAGATAGTCTTATTTCAGGGCTGTAACGACAACTAAATTGATTGAACAAACGAAGCAGCCGCTACTATCGGCCTGCCGCAAGGTATTAAGGAATGTACGATGTGCTTCTTGGGTAATATAGCCATTTTGCTCCATCATTGTTAGGGCATAATCTATACGCAGGGTCGCTATGCACTGCTCAAGTATGTGCGTGGCTAACGGATATAATCGGATACTGACGTGAGTAAAACCCGCGGTCTCCAAATAATGGATTAAATTAGTGGCCGCACCCCCATTCTTTACCTGATGTGCGACAAGATATTCCCTGAGCCGCTGAACGGTCTGGTTATCGCCGTTGTAAAAAGACACACTATTCCAGTCCGTTTCAACAATCACTACCGGCGAACCATCTTTCAAAACACGATGAAACTCGTCAAATACCTGCGCAGGGTTAGCTAAATGCTGCGCCAAGCGCTCCGCCCGCAATCCCGACAGTTCACCACCGGCAAACGGGAGAGCATTGGCATTTCCGACCAAGAACTCAACATTGCCGCGCTCCCCCTTATTGAGGTTTGCCTGATCAATCATCCCTTGATCGGCATCAACGCCAACAAATTTGCAATCCTTATGACCTAATTGGGCCATATTATTGACATCCGCCCCCACGCCGCAGCCTATGTCTGCAATTTTGCCGGAACGGCTTAGCAACGGGCTATACGAATCCCGTTTCATGTTTTCCAGTAATTTTTGCGTTTCCCGCAAATAGTCCGGATTGTAAAGGTGTGTGTTCATAAGTTAACGGTTACGAATCGATTTCCATTTTTCAGCGCTAGCAATCTCCAAATCATATTCCACCTCGAACGTGCCCCGAGGTCCGCGTTCGAAAAGTTTCTGATGGTTGTTAGCACGTAACGACATGATTTTTTCTTGTTCCGTCCTATCAGCATGTTGTAAATCATGAATATCCCTCAGTCTCATCGCGGTCGCGATCAAGTCGTCTTTGGGGTAATAAAAAAGCCCATCATTGCCCAAGCTCGATTCGACTACTGCACCCACGCGTTTACCCATCCGCACCGTAATGGGCGCACAAAGTACAAAAATACTGTTCACCGGTAGCTGTGTGGCCACAACTGCACCAATCCGCGCTAAGATATAGCTGCCTATTCCCATACCAGCCACCTCTCTCGAATTCCAAAGCCCGCACAATTCACAAGTCCCCCCCCGCTCGCGATCGGCCCGCACCATGTCATATATCTGGGGGTCATACTTGCCCAGAGCAATCTCAATAGGTAATTCATATTCACCCGTTGCAATCTGCAATCTGGCCCCGCCATATACAGCCTTAGTTTCAACATGCTCAACCAATATCACGATGGTATTTTCGTCATCTACCCAATCCTGTCGATTTGAGGTAATCTTGGTGATACCAAATATTTCCAGCAACTTTTGATGACCAATAATAAACTTCTCGCAAGCTTCCTTATCGTGTGGAGCTACAAATGTGCGGATCTGAATCATGTATCAATATTGACGAATAGGGTCATACAGGTCAATCGGATTAGTGTAGCATATATAGATTTCGACCATAAAGTTAAAAATAGATTTCTTCGCGCACCCCTTGTTCTACAGCTATAACATCGAAATAATTTCACCATACCTGTTGCCAAATTAATCAACCCAAGTCAACCAACTTCACCCAACGGGTAAATGCCATACATTAAGTTCCGTAAACTACTGAGTGAGACCGCTAATTCCACAATGGAATAAAGGTAGCATTTAAGAATAGAAAATAAAACCCTTTCTGCACTTGATGTAGTGTATTAACTACATATCTTATATGATTCAACATTTTCCCGTCGTAAAAGCGGGAAAATGTTGAATCATAGCTAGGTAATCCTGAACCCTAACCGACAAGTTAGCCCCAGCCATTTCATTATAGAAAAAGGGTTGCCAAAAAAAGCAACCCATCCTATCTATCGTAGCGGGGAGCAGGATCGAACTGCCGACCTCAGGGTTATGAATCCTGCGCTCTAACCATCTGAGCTACCCCGCCAAAAATTGTTTGCAAATATAGTTTATTTTCCCTTTCTTTAGAAAAAAAGTTGTTAAAGCTGTAGAAACGACATAACCGCTTAATTATCATCATAGGCATGGCAGAAAAAATCAAATTCCATTTGGAATACGAAATCAAATCCTCCCCGAAAATTCTATTTTCTTTCTTGCACGAGCCCAATGCGCTGGCTCAGTGGTTTGCTGACGATGTAAACTTCAAGGATGGCATTTATGAGTTCAGCTGGGACGATGAACTGCACGTTGCCAAACTCATCAGCCTAAGGGAAAATAAGTTGGTTAAGTACAAATGGCTGGATGATGAGCCTTATCATTTCGAAATGGAAATCGTACAGGATGAACTCACCAACGATGTTGCGCTCGCCATCACCGATTTTTCGTGGGAAGAAACCCTCGATGACCGCAAGCTCATCTGGGACAATCAGATCGAATATCTCCAAAGCGTTATAGGTGCTTAAAAAATCGTACCTTTGCGTCTGAGGCAGTCTGGGGTACGTATTTTAATGAAAAAAATCCATCTTCTCATCCTGAAGTCTTTCATCAGGCCATTCATCGTCACGTTCTTCATCGTGATGTTTGTCCTCCTTATGCTTTTTCTTTTCAAGTATATCGATGACCTGATCGGCAAAGGCTTCGAATGGTATGTGATTTTGGAATTGCTTTGGTACGCAGCTGCCACCAATGTAGCCATGGCGCTACCGCTTTCCATGTTACTGTCGTCCATCATGACCTTCGGCAACTTGGGCGAAAGCTATGAGTTGGTGGCCATCAAAGCCGCGGGGGTATCGCTACGGAAAGCCATGGCCCCGTTATTTGTCCTTGTTGGCCTCTTCAGTGTTGGCGGATTCCTATTCAGCGATTACATCATGCCCGTCGCTAACCTTAAAATGGGGTCGCTACTTTATGATGTGCGGATCAAACAAGCCGACTTCTTTATCAAACCCGGCATCTTCAACAATACCATTCCGGGGTACTCCATTCGTGCCAAGGGTAAAAGCGACGACGGGAAAATCCTGTACGATTTAATGATTTACGACCACAGCAGGAACAGTACCGCTAATAATGTACTGTTGGCCGAAGAGGGGTACATCTATAATTCGCCAGATAATAATACGATGATCCTCAAGCTGAAAAACGGTGTGCGCTACGAGGATAGCCGGGCAGAGAAAGCCCGCGTATATAACCCCCGGCAACAGTTTACCCGATTTTATTTCGAAGAAACCGAACAGAAGTTTGACATGTCTGCTTTCCAGATGAAACGAACCGATGAAAATTTGTTCAAAAGCCATCATGCCATGCTGAACCTGAAGCAACTAAAGCATTATACAGATTCCAACGCGAAGCAGATGGATAGCCTGCGGAATACGGTATTCCCAGAAATCAAATCGTACTACTATTATTTCAACGACTATTATAAAGCGACAGATACAACCATCACGCTCGCCGAACCAATACATTACCAGAAAGACTTTATCTCAACCATCCCAACAGAAAAGCGCAGCACGATGATCACCAGCGCCCTGAGCCAGGTACGCTACATCAAGGATGTCGTGGTGCTTAAAGCGGATGAAGATGCTTTTTACAGCAATAAAAACATCTTGTACAACGTCGAGTTTCAGCGCAAATTTACACTGGCCGTATCGTGCTTGTTGCTGTTTTCCATCGGTGCCCCGCTGGGGGCGATAATCCGCAAGGGTGGGTTAGGCTTACCCGTCGTGGTTGCCATCATCTTTTTCCTTATTTACCATATCATTTCCACGGTTAGTGAGAAATCGGCCAAAGAGGGCAATATCGATACCTTTTGGGGAATGTGGATGGCCATCTTCGTCTTATCGCCATTGGCCATTTTCCTCGCTTACAAAGCAGCCACGGATTCGGCTTTATTTGATATTGAGCAGTATCGCCTTAAAATAAACAAAGCATTTGGTTGGATCAAGACGCGGCTTGGCATGGCCGGCAAAGCACAACCTGCGCAACCCAAATCTTTACATGACGATTATATGAAGTCGTCTTAAGAAAAGATACCTTTGTATCGTAAAAAAGCAAATAAATGAGTAGCGAGTTACATACCATAGAAGAAGCTATCAAAGATATACAACTGGGAAAAGTGGTTATCGTGGTAGACGATGAAGACCGTGAGAATGAAGGGGATTTCGTTACCGCAGCTCGCAACGCCACCCCCGAAGTGATCAATTTCATGGCCAGCCACGGGCGCGGTTTAGTTTGTGTACCGCTTACCGAAGAACGTTGCAAGGCCCTCGACCTGAATCTCATGGTGGGAAACAACACCGCTGTTTACGAAACGAATTTCACGGTATCGGTAGATCTGCAGGGCTATGGCTGCACAACGGGGATATCGGCGTCGGATCGTTCTAAGACCATCAAAGCGCTTATTAATCCAAACATCAAACCCGAAGAGTTCGGTCGCCCGGGACACATCTTTCCGTTGATTGCAAAGGACGGTGGCGTGCTTCGCCGCGCGGGGCACACTGAAGCGGCCGTCGATCTGGCCCGGATCGCGGGGTTCGAATCGGCTGGTGTGTTGGTCGAAATCTTAAAAGACGACGGCGAAATGGCCCGGTTGCCCGACCTGCTTGAGGTAGCGAAACGGTTTGACCTGAAAATCATCTCCATCCAAGATCTGATTGAATACCGGCTCACGAAAGACTCGTTGATTACCCGCGAGGTATCTGTCAATTTACCTACCCAATGGGGTCAGTTCAACCTGACGGCGTATACGCAGAAAAACACCAATGAGCAGCATATCGCTCTTTATAAGGGCGAGTGGGAGCCCGATGAGCCCATATTGGTACGGGTGCACAGTTCATGTGTAACCGGCGATATTTTTGGATCTTGCCGGTGCGACTGCGGGCCCCAGCTGCACCGCGCTATGCAAATGATCGAAGCGGAAGGTAAGGGCGTAGTAGTCTATATGAACCAGGAAGGGCGGGGCATTGGCCTGGTCAACAAGCTCCATGCTTATAATCTCCAAGAAAATGGCTTAGACACCGTGGATGCCAATCTGGAGCTCGGTTTTAAACCCGATCATCGGGATTACGGTATCGGCGCTCAAATATTGAGAGACCTGGGCATTACGAAAATGCGTTTAATGAGCAATAACCCAACGAAGCGGGCAGGGCTGGTTGGTTACGGACTGGAAATCGTAGAAAACGTGCCGATTGAAATTGCCGCAAACCCCTTTAACGAGCAGTATCTCCGTGCCAAACGGGACCGCATGGGGCATACCATTATGCGAGATCCCCACTCATGATTTGACGGTAAAGCCGAATCAACACCAATGCCAAACAGGCCAGGAAACCACCAAGGAAGCCACCAATGACAAGGGCTTTCAGTTTCCCCAGTTTGTCGTTCTCTAACGGCAGAATCGGCCTATCCAACACCTGGATAACCGGCTTTTCATTGCGGAGGGTAATTTTTGCAAGCTCCTGGTTCTTCACCAACTCGGTTAGGATTGCCGTATTGGCTTGAACATCTACCGTATGCAGCTGCGAGCGCACACGCAGACTCTGGAATGCCCTATTCGGATTGGGATTAGCGTCCGTGGCGGCGGCTACGCCGCTAATGGCTTCATTGAGCTCCCGCCGCACCGAATCTACCTGGTGGGTCAATACGTCCAAATTCTCCTTTGCCTTTTGTGTGCGCGTTTGAATGTAAAAATCCGTGGCATTTTTGATTAACGCCTCGGCAAATACTTTCGAAAACACTTCACTTGCCGTTTCTACCTCAATGGTAATGACATTAAGCTTCTTATCCAGTTTTTCAATAACCAGGTTTTCCCGTAAAATGGCTTTGTAAAACGTGGCCATCAGACTGTCCTGCCGAAATACACCGATGGTATCTCGAAACTGCAAATCAGCCAATTTCGGGTCTTTCGACGCCCATTTTTCCCGAAGATTATTATACGCAATGTATCGGTCGACTATTAAGACTTTTTCACCAGCTATCTCTACTTCCGTAAGCAGTGTCTCATCGACCATTGACCGCGATTTCAGAAACTCAATGATATTGTCGCCCTGAAAAAAGCCGCCCACACTACCGATACCGCCTAAGCTGAATCCAAACTGTTCTGCGATCGTCGCAGCTGCTCCTAAACCGCCCTGGGATCCGCTGGGTTCATCCATAACGAAACTTAGCGTTGCCGTATAGTTGGTCTTTTTAAACAAGGAATAACAAAGGCCGAGCACAGCACCCAATAGCACAACCACCACGATGATGAGCCATTTGTGTAGCAGATACCGAATTAACGCAACCATTTTTATGATCAGTTCCCTTAAACTGACCCCGTTATGCGGCCCCGGCCCGGCTTTCATGTTATTATCACCCATTTACTTTTTTTATAATCAGCGCAACATGGTTAGTATAATCGCTACAAGCGAGGCAGCGCCCGATCCGATACCCAGCAATTGCTGCGGAGTAAGCGGGTCTTTCATTTCCTTCTGGGGAACAAAAATCTCTGCCCCCGGCTTTATCGGCGGATAATTATTGAAAAACAAAAATCGGTTGGTACTTTTCACCGAGCCGTTGGCGTACAATACATAAGCGCTTTTCTTCAGTGCGCGCGACGAGAAGCCGCCGGCCTGCGAGATATACTGCTTAAAGCCCTTAGATGGCGCATATACGGCCGTAGACGGCGCAAGCACCTCCCCCGAAATTTTGACCGTCTGCAACTCTTTGGGCACCCTAATCACGTCACCTTCTTGCAGGATCAGGTCGCCCCGATAGCCTGGGTTCTCAATGATGCGTTCCAGGTTAATGCCTACAAACTCGTTATTGGTATTCCTATTTATAGCCAACTCATCGATTGCGCTTTCGTCATTCTGCAATTGCCTTAAGGTAAGCATCCGCTTACTCTCCTCTTGTTGTGCCCGTTCCTTCTTGGCTCTTTCAGCACCCGTTTCTGCCGGTCTCAATGTATCTGGCGCACCCGCACGTTTCAATGAAGCTCCGTCAACATAGGCAAAAGGTGTAAAGCCACCTGCCCGTTTAATGATATCAGAAATGCGTTCGTCTTTTCGCGTAAGGGTATATTCGCCCGGGTAAAGCACTTCGCCTTCCACCCACACTGTTTTTTGGGTTTCATAGCCAGTAGCTGTTCGAACAACCACCTGATCAAACGGCATCAGCACAAAATCTTGGTCGGCCTTACTCAATTCGCTCCCGGTAGCCACATGAAAGACCTCGGCCGTTTGAGCAGACTGCGACATGGCGTCGGCATTTTTTACACGCCTGGATACCGCTATCCGGCTACTTGTGGCGCTTTCGCGGAAGCCGCCAGCTTTGACAATCAAATCTTGCAGGGTCATCCCTTCCGCAAATGAAAATTGCCCGGGGAACCGCACTTCACCATCGATGTCCACCGTATATTGTTCGCGGAGGTCAAAAATTGAAGCGATGGTCACCACATCTTCACGTTTCAATTCCACATCGGGCGTGGTTCCTGCAACGATCCCAGCTACGTCGAAAGATAACTGCTCGGTTTGCATGTCGTCCTGCAATCGAAGAATATATCCGCGGTTCAAGAAGGCATCTTCTTTCAGCCCATCGGCCTTTTTGATTAACATAGACAGTGTGAGTCCGGCGCTCAACTCGTAATCACCCGGCCGGAATACTGCCCCTTCAATCCGCACCCTGTTTTCAAAACGCTTCAATATGGGTGCCACCTCGTATCGGTCGCCCAGTTGCGGTGTGTAATGCGCAAATTGAGTTTGCAAGAGATCCTCAATACGCCGTTCCTTGTCGGTCTGCCTCGTCACCTTGATGCGGGCGCGATAAGCGTCTTCCGTAAAACCGCCCGCGTAAGCCAAAAGCTCATCGAATGTTTCACCTTCTTTCAGCTCAAAAATGGCAGGGCGCTTCACCTGCCCGCGTATGGAGACCCTATTTTGATAGGGTGGCACCATGAGCACGTCTTGATCTTCCAATCGGATGTTGGTCGAAAAAAAGCCATTCATCAGCACGTCGTAGATATCGAGTACGGCAACCTCCTTTCCGTTCCGAATCACCCGGATATCGCGGAACGAGCCGTTCTCCGTGGGGCCGCCCGAGAAATACAGTGCATTAAAAGCATTCGCAACCGAAGGCAGTGTATAGGAACCGGGGCGCACCACCTCGCCGGTAATCGTAATCTGTATACTTCTGATGTCGCCCAGCGCCACGCTCACCTTGGTATCGCCGGTGCGGATAGCCGAATATACGGTCGCCAGCGATGACTTTATGCGTGCCGTCGCCTGTTCCATTGTCATCCCCGCCACCGAAATGACGCCGATATAAGGGATATTAATTGTGCCTTCAGGGCTAACAGAGAGGGTATGGTCTTCTTCCGACTTGCCATATATATCAATCAAAATCTGGTCGCCCGGACCGACTACGTAGTTCTGAGGAGTAGCAATACGCAAGTCCGGTTCGAAAACGGGCGACGCCCCCTGGAACAGGCTGGCACCGAAAATACGTAAGTCATCGTTCCGGTTCGAATCCGCAGGTGTGCCGGTGTCCGTGGTTGTGGGGGGCGATAGGGAATCAATGACACCCCGTTCAGTTCGTATTTCCGATGATGCTGACGACGTACGCTGGTCGGCCTCGGTCCCATCGAGATTGGCTATTCGCTCACGCAGTTTCTGGATCTCCATCGGCGGCATCCCGCGCTCCCGCGCAATTGCTTCCATCTGGTTTTCAGTCAATCCCGACGCTTCGGCCTGTTTCAAGTACGAACGAATCTGATCATCCGACAGATCATCGACACGGACATTAGATAAATCTGTAGCACTGATGTTCTGTCCGAAAGATGGGCCGCCAAACAAGCCAACTAAAGCCATCAGAAGAATACTCGTAACATAAAAATAGCTATACTTCATCAACCTGATCTGCTTACCTTAAAACTCAAAATCAAAATCCATTCTTCTAAATTACCACAAATAAACTGTTTTTTTTGCTGCGTACTAAGAGATTTGCTTTATTTTGTTGTCTTTTTGTTGCCGTGTTACGTCAGCTATGGTTTCATGATAAATTTTAATCACACGATCGACCGAATATTCCTTGACCATCTTTTCCCGCCCGTTTAAGCCCATCAGTTGGCGCTCCGTCGGCGACATGCTGCGTATTCGTTCCATGCACGACACAAGGCTATCGACATTGGCTACCTGACACAGAAAACCGTTAACACCTTCATCGACAAGCTCTTTACACCCCGCAATATTACTGGCGATAAGCGGTTTGCCCATGGCGGCACTTTCTTGCAGTGTAGTGGACATGCCTTCCCGGTACGAGGGAAGGACCACACAGTCGCAAGCAGCAATCGTCGGTCTTACGTCATCCAATGCGCCCAAATACGTTATTGTCCCTTCGCTCACCCATTCATCAAGCTGCGCTTGTTGAACAGCCGTGGGGTTGTCTACATTTAGGTATCCCATGATCCAAAATACAGCGTTTGGATAAGCCTTTTTTATCCTTCTCGCGGCAGCCACATATTCCGCCACTCCTTTGTCATAAAGCAACCTGCCGATAAACAAGAATTTAACCGTGGAGACACTCCGATCAGCGTCTGCGATGAGCTCCGGATTAAACGTGTCATAACAGTTAATGCCTTCGCCCGGGATTTGTTGTGCTTTGTTCCTATCGACCAGACTACGTGTAACGAAAAATTGAAAATCATCATTATTGAGGAACCATACGCTTTTTGCACGTTGTAGGGCCAGCCGGTAAAGTTGCTTCGCCATGAAGGTAACCAGCCCTTTGCTGATGAATGCATACCCCAGGCCCGTTATCACGGCAATGGTGGGTATTCGGTAGCGCCGTGCCGCCAGGGTGCTGTAGATATTGGGCTTTATCGTATATTGGAACACCAAATCGGGCCGTTCCTCCTGATATATATGCATAAATTCCCTGTACAGCATGAGGTCCTTTATAGGGTTAAGTCCTTTTCTCGATAGCGATTTCAGCAGAATAACCCGTGCACCCAACCCCGCCAATTGCTCCGTGTGTTCATCGGGCGGAGCCAGCAGCAGCACCTCATGGCCGGCAGTTACCAGCGACCGGATCACATCCGTTCGGAACCGCAGGAAGCTCCAAGACGTATTTGAAACCAAACATATTTTATTCGACATGGTAATCAATTGCTGCGATGAGGGTGTCTGTATTTGCGCCATGCCAATTCCTCCGCGAACCCCACAAAGATAGCAGAATATCTATCAATAGCATGTTGCGCAATGCTTATTGTCCGATGCCCAAAAGCTTCCTGAAGGCATGGGCGACCCTCCGATGCGCCCGTCGTCCCAACAGGAACAGCACCAGCCGATGCATCATATGCTTCATCGCAAACAAGGGGGTATGCTTCACCCACTGCCCTTCAAAATGATGTACGCACACGGTCTCTACTCCCACCTCAATGTTCTTCGTAAACAGGTTCTTCGGAGAGAAATATACCGCAGGAAAGATGCTTAAGTCCTCGTAGTGTTGCACCATATCCGACGCATCTGGTTGTAGCTTGTAACGCTGCCGGAGTATGCGATGGATCAAGAAAGGTACTGTCTCCATGTCCAGACTGCCATCTTCTCGTTTAAAATGTTTTCCCTCATATGCATCCAAGCAAGCCTTGACCCAGCCGCACCCTTTTTCGGCTCCGATCACGGCCGCTTCGATATCGCCCATAGTGTCATACCCAATAAAAGACCGATTCGCTAGCATGGCATCAAACGACTGAAAGACTTCCACGTCCGCGTCTAAATAAATCCCGCCCATCTGATATAAAGCATAGAACCGAATATAATCGGCAGCAAAAGCATATTTCCTGTCTTCAAATGCCTCTAACACCCACGGTACTTTCGGTGCACGCCCGATATCCCACCGATGCAGTTCGTACCCTACCAAGTTCTGCTTCCAACTGGTAAAACACTGTTCAATTAATTCCGGATAAGGATCATCACTCAACCAGCAATAATGTATTATTTTGGGAATCATACAATAGCGTAAGGTCTGACCAAATCAATATCGATCATTTTCAATCCATAGTAAAGCACGAATATCATAAAAACCACCCTGATTAATAAACCGAGGTTCCGGTCCCTTATATCGTCTTCTATTACACAAAATAGGTAAGGCATCACCAAAGCAATAACCGTAAAAAGCAAGGAAGATAAGCGTTGCATGATCGCAAACGAAATAAACATGAGGTTGATGAACGACCCCAAAGATAAAGCGACCATAAATAGATCGATGGTCCGCTCACCATAGAACGTTGTCAGCTTACTCCGATAATAAAATATGCCTAATATAAAAATTTCCGCTATTGCCGAGAGCATGTAGCCACTCTCCCCAAACTCCTCTTGCTCCACGTACCCGGCCAACGTTGGTGGAAGCCCACCTAGCGCGAATAGATACATCACGGGATCAAAAAAACCGATGATCAACCCAACTACTGGCAAAACCAAATAAAAGGGATAATTCCGCATAAAAACATACAGCAAGTAAAAAAGGGGCACAATAAGCACGGAGCTATGTATAAATGCTGCGAAGAAAACCGACGCGAAAGACCACCAATATTTTTTATCGACAAAAAAACAGATCGACCAAAAGCCCATCGCCGCCGATAACGCATATCGAATTTGCGTAAAATCCCGATACAGGTAAAAAAAGCATAGGTATATTAAAACAGACAGAAATGGCATTGGGCTGTATTTGTAGATCAACGTGAAGTTCAATAAACCGGTGAGGAATGCCATGACCATAAAAACCACATGAATATTACCACCCAAGGTATAAACCAACTTATTGAATAATAAGTATCCCCGCTCCATCGTCTCGTCATAATTTCCAAGCAGCAAATCGAGCCAACTGTATTTCTCGCCTACCAAGCGAAATGCGTCCTGATAGGCAAATCCGTCGTTATCGACGCCCAGCGCACGGAGGCCCACGAAACCTACCAGCAACAAACAAAGGGGTATATAAGCGCACAGCCTGACATACCGTGATTGTATAAAATCAAAGACGGTAAATAAGAAAGTGACGATAAATAATATATAATATGGTATCATCGCTTAAATGACAGCTCAATTACTAACCAATTTCAGCATCCATGCTGCTGGAAACATGATGTAAGACCAATATGAGCCAATTGCTCGCCGATGGTCTCTAAACGGTGTCTGTTTGTCGTAAACCGCAAACCGCCAATAATTCAGTGCGGCTTTTAGCCGCTGTATTTTTGTTAGTCCCGGCAGCGCAGCCATTTCTGCATAATACAGGCAGGCGCCCTTCGGGCTATCCCTTCGAAGTTGCACAGAAGAGTCGGTAATCCCTCCGGCCAAATACTCACAGACATAAATACCGTCTTTAAAATACCGAAGCATGTATCGGCACCCTATACGGTTGAGGGTCAGCGCATCGGCACAAAACCGTTCGTTGGCAATCTCAGGATAGGGGTACTGTGCCATAATAGACCTACGGATTACTTCGGCTCTATCTCCTTTGTAATTCAATTTAAATCGATAATCGATAGGCGACACATCCATAACCTCGTAATCTACCGCGCCTCCGATCACCCTACCGTCTTCATGCACCCGTAACCCGCAAACCCCAGCATAGCTGTCTGCCTCGGGCAATTCAAGAACGGCCTGCCATTGTTGGACAATGGCTGATAACGCATGTGGAGCGAGCGTATCATCGCTATCTACCGTAAAAAACAGCTCTCCTTTGCCTAGCTGCACCCCTTTATTAACGGCGACATGCTTACCTGCATTTTCTTGGTAATGGTAGCGGATATTGATCTCGTTGTCGGCGATAAAACGCCTCACCGCCTCACCTGTGCCGTCGGTACTCCCATCATCTACGATTACCCATTCGAAGTTATCAAAATCTTGCTCTTTCAAACTTTCATAAAGCAGACCCAGGTAACCGCACCTGTTATAAGCAGGTGTGAAAACAGTGACGTATGGGTTGGGTTTACCGCTCATTGCCAAATCAGTCAATTGGTGTTCTTATCATGGTTTTAACCAACAGAAGTCCTCTTTTATTACCCAATGCAAACTTATGTTTCAACACAATAAACAACCTTTCTAATACCGATCGACTCGAAGTGTATCGGAAATAGGCCTGAAAAAGTTCCTTTTTGGCAACATCAATCAGCTCCCGGTAGTGTGCATAGAATGCTTCATTTGCGTAATAATGGGATCGACTGATGACCGGCTTCTTTACCGCCAAAAAGGAAATCAATTTGCGAAAAGTACCTCGCGGCTGGTTGCCTGTGGCATTTTTGCTATGCTGCCTATACCAAACCAGTACCTCATCCAAATAAACAATTTGGCCAAACGTAACGGCGCCCATCGTGATGAGGTGGTCGTGCATGGCAATGGTATCCGGAAAGGGTCGCAGGATGTCCATCAATTGACGATTGAAAATCACAGCACACCCTTGAATGCCTGAATTGAAAAACAGCGTGTCGCGCAGGGTACTGGGGTGGATTACGGTCGACTTTTGTGCTATCGCCGTGTCTCCTACATATAAATAAGAATTCGTGTACAGCACCGTTGGCCCTTCATACTTGGCAATACCGGCAACCATATGGTTAACTTTTTCGGGAAGCCAAATATCATCTTGATCGCAAAACATGTAGAATTGAGCTTCTACATGCCGCATGAGGTGCAGAAAATTGGCTGCCGGCCCTAGATTGGTCACACCATCGTCCATGATTGAAATACGTGGGTCCCGGCGTTGATATTCACCCAGTATCAGCAACGTATCATCGGTCGACCCATCATCGTGCACCACCAAGCGCCAAGATGTATAGGTCTGCCCGATCAGCGAATCGAGCTGTTCGCGCAGGTACGCCCCGCCATTGAACGTAGCCATCAATATAGAAACTACCGGACTATCGTTCACAAGCTATCAATTGTTCGAAGTTGACCTTACGTAAATCGGAAACATACCGCATCATCAGTTCCCTATTCTTTTTACTTTTCCTAACCAGCAAATTTGCCGAAAAATCCTGATAACGGAGGTATTCATAGCCCATTGCCTCAAAATCACCAATGTGACTACTTTTGACAATCGGTGTAATGCCATAAAAAAGGTATTCGACCATCTTTGTGGGGCATGCTACCCGGTTAATCAACATATCGTCTCGCAGTATAAATCCGTAATGCGCCGATTGGTAATACCCGCGCAATTCGTGGGGCGAAACGGTGAGTACCTCGATGTTACTACCAAGCTGTACACCCAAATCCAACAGCCGCTTTTTCAAATCCGTCGGTTGCCCCGTCAACAACGTATACTTAATGCGATCAGATCGGTTCTCTTTGATAAGCGAAATCAACAGATCAACATTTTGCCACGATTGGAGGTTGCCACTGTAAATCACATGCACCTTGTTGTCGGGCGTTGCGCCGGCCATCGGCGGGTCGCTCTGTAAGTGGGCCGGTAATATCGGATATCGCATTGCCGGACTTTCCCATTCGGGATATTTACGGCGGAAATGAGCAGTCATCACATCCGAGACCGTCACCACGGTATCTACCCGTCGGAATATCCGTTGTTCAGCAAGACCGTATAGCCTCCCTTTCCTTGCTGCTCCCTGATAGTGGAGTTCTTCTGGAACAACGCCATGGGCATCTAGTACAACGTGCGCCTCTCGCCGGATAAAGCTAAGGAATGGTAAAAGGGGCAACACATTGATAACCGAATGAAAATAAAGGGTGTCGGCCTGTTTAATCAACCTGATAATCAGTGAAAAGTGCCGGAAAATATTGCAGCGGTACTGTATCCCACCATCAGCGAACTGTTCGGTCTCCATTTTCCAATACAACCGGTGAGAAACCGTTAAATAGCGGCGCTCCCGGGTTGCGCATAATTGATCGATTGCAATGACGCGCTGAGACATCCCCTCGTATCGCGCTTTTTCGTCCGGATAATTGGCAAGCACTAACAACATGGTCTAATGTTTTAGGTCCGCAATGATCCCCGCAATGCGGTCGGCACTTTGCCCATCCCCATATACCGACGATTTGGTGGCCATGCGCTGGTAAGCCACGTCGTCATCCAATAATGCCATGGCTTCATTGTAAATACGATCCTTGTCGGTTCCAACAAGTTTCATTGAGCCCGCACCGATAGCCTCGGGGCGCTCCGAAAAATCACGCATAACCAGTACCGGTTTTCCCAGTACAGCAGATTCCTCTTGAATGCCACCACTGTCCGAAATAATGAAATGAGCCTCCAACATGAGCCATATGAATGCAGGATAACCCAACGGGTCTATTAATTTAATATTATCGATATGAGCCAACCGCTCGTAGACAATTTTCCTGACCACCGGATTACGATGTACGGGAAATACGATCTCGGTATCGGGGTGGGCAGCTAACCGCACCAACGCATCACAGATATTGTACAACCCGGTTTCCTGGTTTTCGCGACGATGTGCCGTTACCAAAACACATTTCTTATTCCGATTAACCAATGCTTTCAAGGCGGCAATCTCATCATCTTCATAATGTTCCAGTGCCTTACTGGACCAATAAAGGGCGTCGACAACCGTATTTCCGGTTACGAAAATCGACGTGGACGGAATACCCTCACTCAGCAAGTTGGCCTTCGCTCCTTCCGTTGGCGCAAAATGATAAGTAGCAAGCTTACCCGTTAGCTGGCGATTCATTTCCTCCGGAAACGGCGCATAACGTTGATACGTTCGGAGACCGGCCTCCACATGCCCTACAGGTATTTTCGCGTAATGCGATGCCAGTGACGCCGCCATTGATGTGCTCGTATCACCATGCACCAGCACCATATCAGGCCGGAATTCATGCAGCACACTTTCCATCCGCTTAATGATGTCGGCAGTAAGCCCAAAAAGGCTTTGGTTCTGTTGCATCAGGTTAAGGTCGAATTGAGGTTTCACGTCAAAAAATCCGAGTACTTGGTCGAGCATCTCACGATGCTGGGCGGTAACGCAAACCCCAACCTCGATAGCCGTCTGATATTTAGAAAGCGCCATTATCACCGGCGCCATTTTTATCGCTTCGGGCCGGGTACCGAATACCAATAGGATCCTTTTCATGCGTAGCTCAGTCACGATTTTACAAGTATACGAAATAGTTTAAGGTAATAACGGTCGCGGTGCCAGCATGCCCTTACCAGCGCCTGCGTAGCCAGTAGAACCTTTACCGATAGCGCTGTAGCGGCACCTTTGGTTTTTCGGAAAAATTTAAGCCGACTGGACTCGAAATACTTCGCCTTTACCAGACTCATCAGCGCCCTCGTTTGGTGCGAAGCCCCTTCGAGATGGACAATCTGGACCGCCGGCAACAACATGGAGAGATATCCCGCCTTTTTCATCCGATATGCAAACTCTGTTTCTTCAAAATAAAGGAAAAAATCAGCGTCAAATCCGCCCAACTTGTCGAATAATTCCCTCCTAACAAACATATCGGCTCCCGATACATAATCAACGGCCCGTTCCTGGGAGCGCTCATTTTTAACACCTATCGAAAACTCCTCTTTAAACTTCCGCCGGAAAAACCGGTGAAGGCCAATCTCGAAAATTATCCCCATAAGCGAGGGGAAATTGCCATATGAGGCTTGTTTTTCCATCTTTTCATCTAGCAGATCACCGCCACAACAGCCCACATGGGCATTATCCGGACGGTCCATAAACGGAACAAATCTATCGGCAGCATCGCATAACAGTAGCGTATCTGAGTTGAGAAAAAACAGGTATCTTCCGTGCGCCACCTTCGCACCTTGATTATTCGCCGCTCCGAAACCTACATTTTTCGCATTGGCCACCAACGTTACACCCGGTACGCTCGCCAATTTCTCTGCCGAGTCATCCCCCGATGCATTGTCAATAACAATGACCTCATAAGATTGCGTGTTGGTATGTTCGCGAATTGACGCGATACAGTGCAGCACCAAATCCGGCGTACGGAAATTGACAATGATAAAGGATACCGTTACGTCCGCCATGTCTCCCCTATTTTCTTGATCTGCTTTTTTGGATTAAACCCACCGCCTTTTGCCAATACTGCACCACAAACAGCCGCTCTTCCAGACGCAATATAAACAGCAAAGTCAACATACTGATCAAAATGATACTGCCGTTGGCAATAAATACCATGTAGTTACCTACGCTATGCGGAATAAGCCCCGTCAGCAAGTAGCTTCCCACCGCTACCGTAACCAGGTAAATGAGGTACTTCAACGTAACCGCAAAAAGGCTGCGCCGGTGCGGATAGGGAAAATAAACAAATAATGCCGCAGCGGAAACACTGTGCGCCACGATGAAGGTGAGCGGAAATGTGTATACGCCGAATGTCTGGTAATACAAAAAATTCAACCCGATCATAATCAGCTGGGCAAGCACCCCAAAAAAAGCATAAATTTTGCCCTTATTCGTTGCTAGCAGGGCCAATCCAAATATAATATAGAAAAAATTGACCAAGGCTGACCATGCATAATAAATAGCCAGGTCACTGATTTTCAGGATGGCCTCGAACGACATTTGTTCTTTATGATACAAGATTATCCCTATCAATTCTTCGGCCGAGGTGCATAGCAATGCAATCAGCGCTGTGACAATGAGAAAGCCGAATTGGTAAATTTGCTTAAAGTCGGCCAAAAAACCCACAGGGTCGCGCTTCGCAAACCGACTGGACAATACCGGCACCAGCATGGTAAGCAATACACTGGTCAGTACATTGATGGGGATATCTACAAACTTACGCGAATAATCAAGTATCGAAACCACCCCTTCGCCCAATAGGTTTCCCAAGGACTTCTCCACAAGGAAATTGACTTGAATAAAAAAATAAGGGATAAAGAAGGGTAATGCATAAATAAAAAATGGCTTGAAATCTCCTAGCTTTATCCTTATACCTCCTGAGAAAATAGGCACTTTCCGTAAGTATACTTCATAGCCCACGAGCGAAAGCATCAACACCAAACCAATATAATAGGAGACCGCCAATGCATAGATGCCGATGTGGGGAGCCAATAGAACCATGCTGACGACATTGACCAAAGCTGCGACACAATTGGAGATTTCGGGCACAAAAAAAGAATTGTAGGCATTGAGTATACTAATACCCAGCTGGCTGAATTGATCAAACAACAAGGACGGGGTAACAACCAGCAGCATCAACACCAATGCAGCAATCTGCTCATCCCCATAAGCGGGTGCAAGCAAGCGCGCAATCGGATACGGGAATGCAAACAAACACCCAATGAGGACCAAGGTAACGATCAGCGTAACCGCCAGCAATGACCGAGCTCGCTCCAAAACACGCTTTTCGCCTTGTTCTTCCCTAAGGATGATAAATTTAGCTCTGAACGTTTCATTAATCGGGCCCCAAACCGCTAAATTGACTACCACAATGCAGTTTAGGGCAATGAGCCACATGTCGCGATCTAAAGAAACACCAAAGTATTTGGCCGCTAATGATAATCCGATTACAGAAAAAGCTAACTTGGTAAACCGGAGGATGAATAATATGATTGTTTTCCGTTTCAATTTCTATTTCGGACATCGAATGTTATGTCTTGCAAAGAAACGTTTATTTTGGTAGAATTCATCGAAATGTCTATTTTCAACGCTTGGTAGGCAATTGAAAATGTTTGTTTTGGACCACAAACTTTTCTAAGTTTGACCATGAAAGCGCGAACGTTCCACCCCAACTGGCATAACTAGCGCCACATATTGTTTAAATAACTACAAATGACGCGTTATATCAATGAGCAATACTTGAATTTGCCAACTGTTGCTAGCGACCATGCGGACCAATATGCACACGCATCGCCTTTCCCCAACATCTATTTCAAGGACTTTTTTAATCCCGATATATTAGAAAAGGTACTGGGGGAGTTTCCAGACTTGGCCCAAAAAGACGCTGTGAAATTTGACAATCCAAATGAAAAAAAACTGGGTGGAAAAGGCGAACATCCGTTTGGTGAGGAGACCAAACGATTCATGCATTTTCTCAACTCACAGCCCTTCCTCGAATTCCTGCAACAACTCACCGGCATCCGGGAACCGTTAATCGGTGATCCATATTTCGTGGGCGGCGGATTGCATGAAATCAAACGGGGCGGGTTATTGAAAATCCACGCCGATTTCAACAAGCATCCCATATTGAAGTTAGACAGGCGAATCAACGCTTTGGTATATCTCAACAAGGACTGGCAAGAAGCGTATGGTGGACATTTCGAGCTTTGGGACAAGTCGATGACCCGTTGCGAAAAGAAAATCCTCCCTGAATTTAATACATTGGCGGTTTTTTCTACCACAACGTTTTCCTACCATGGCCACCCCAATCCGCTCGACTGCCCAGAAGACCGTAGCCGAAAATCCTTGGCGCTCTATTATTATTCCAACGGTCGGCCCAAAGAAGAGGTTGACGAGGGCTTGACCCAGCACAGTACCATCTTCAAAGCGCGCGAAGGGCATGCGGGAGACGAACTTGTAAATCATGACCAGCCCCGCCCTAATCCAGTCAGGCAATTCGTCAAGGACTTGATTCCGCCAATCTTCCTGAAAATCCTGCGGAAGTGACAATGCAACCGATCAAAACCTTAGTGAAAGGTCGTTGTTGATATAATTGACTGGATTTATATTTTGGCTATGACATTAAAATCACCACCAGGCCAGGCCTACATCAACGGCAAATTCTTCGCAGGCCGCAAAAAATTCGACGTTATTAACCCCGCCACGGGCGATACCATCGCAGTCGTTCCGGATCTTACCAGGGCCGACTGCAAAAAGGCGATCGATTACGCGCACGAGGCATGGGCCGATTGGCGAAACACGGACGCAACCCAGCGCAGCCGCATGGTGCGGAAATGGTACGAGCTCATCGTGGCACATCGGGAAGTCCTGGCACGCACCATGACCATGGAGAGCGGCAAGCCGCTGCGCGAGAGCTTCGCCGAGGTAGACTACGGTTCTTCTTTCGTCGAGTGGTTTGCCGAAGAAGCCAAACGTGCCTATGGTGAAACCATACCCGCCACCAAAGCTGGCCAACGGCTCATCACCATCCGCCAGCCCGTAGGGGTTGTCGCCGCCATTACCCCATGGAACTTCCCACTCGCCATGATTACCCGGAAAGTGGCCCCCGCCTTAGCCAGCGGCTGCACCGTGGTGTTACGACCGGCTTCACAAACGCCACTGACCGCGTTGGCGTTGGCTCGTTTGGCACACGAAGCGGGCTTCCCATCCGGTGTATTTAATGTGATAACGGGCAAGGATAGCAAAGGCATGGGCGAGGAGCTCACCACCAATGCGCTCGTACGGAAGATATCGTTTACCGGGTCTACGGAAGTGGGCCGTACACTCATGGCCAATGCCGCCGGCACCATTAAAAAGGTTTCGCTCGAACTGGGTGGAAATGCACCGTTCCTCGTATTTGACGATGCGGACATCGATGCCGCTGTGAAGGGGGCAATCACGGCCAAATTCCGCAACTCGGGTCAAACGTGTGTGGCCGTTAACCGATTCTACGTGCAGGATGGCGCCTTTGATGCATTTGCCAAAAAATTAACTGCGGCCGTTAGGAAACTAAAAACCGGTAACGGTCTCGATGAGGAAGTGGATGTAGGACCGCTCATCAGCAAAGACGGACTGGAGAAAGTTAAAGCACATGTGAAAGATGCCATCGACGGCGGAGCTGAGCTCCTTACTGGTGGTAAGGTAAAGAAAGGCCTATTCTATCAGCCTACGGTGCTGGCGGATGTAGTCTCATCTTCACTGATAGCCCATGAAGAGACGTTCGGCCCGGTGTGTGCGCTGTTTCGCTTCAAGACCGAAGCAGCGGGTGTCGCCAAGGCAAACGATACCGAATTCGGCTTGGCAGCTTATTTTTACAGTCGGGATGTAAACCGATGCTGGCGGATAGCCGAGCAGCTAGAATCGGGTATGGTAGGCATCAACACGGGATTGGTTTCCAATGCGGTTGCGCCATTTGGTGGGGTCAAGCAGTCCGGCATCGGCCGCGAAGGCTCTAAGCATGGGCTGGATGAATACACGGAAATCAAATACCTCTCTTTTAATGAGTAATCCGTATTAACTACCACGCTATGCTCATGAGCTATAAAGTTTTGCTCATTAGCAATAAGGCTTTGCTCATGAGCTGAAAAGTTTTGCTCATTAGCAATAAGGCTTTGCTCATGAGCTGAAAAGTTTTGCTCATTAGCAATAAAGCTTTGCTTATGAGCGGAAAAGTTTTGCTCATTAGCAATAAGGCTTCGCTCATGAGCTGAAAAGTTTTGCTCATTAGCAATAAAGCTTTGCTTATGAGCTTTAAAGTTTTGCTCATTAGCAATAAGGCTTTGCTCATGAGCTGAATAGTTTTGCTCATTAGCAATAAGGCTTCGCTCATGAGCTCTCATGTTTTGCTCATTAGCCATAAGGCTTTGCTCATGAGCTGAATAGTTTTGCTCATTAGCAATAAAGCTTTGCTTATGAGCGGAAAAGTTTTGCTCGTTAGCAACAGCGCTCCGCTCATGAGCCAAGCCGCTGCAATCTACTACCCCCGCTCCCTGATTTTCTTATAGAGCTTCACGGCAACCATCAGCATCACACCGAACAGCAGCAAGCCCACCACCCCGTAGATCCAGTTGATGGTGCTTTTGAGCACCACCACAAAAACAATGGCAAACAGCAGCACCGTAGCCAGTTCGTTCCATAAGCGCAGCCGTGTGGAAGTCCACGTATTCACTTCGGTACGCAGGTTGAACATCACGCGCTGGCATACGAAGTGGTACCCCACCAAGCCGAGCACGAAGGTCAGCTTCACGTGCATCCACCCGGCCTGTAAAAGTGCCGGGTTAACATAGAGCATCACGAGTCCCGCCCCTACCGTGAGGTACATGGCAGGTGTGGTAATGATCCACCATAGCTTGCGCTCCATCACCACAAACTGCCGATGCAGCACCTCATATTCCGTCGCCGGCTTCTGCTTTGCCTCCGTATGGTAGATAAACAGCCGCACCATATAAAACAGCCCGGCCATCCAGCAGATAACGAAGATGATGTGTATGGCTTTCGCGTAGAGATACAGCATGGAACCAACGTAAAGGGTAAAATCTAATACCTAAACTCTTTCACCACCTCAAACGCGTATTTTACGTTATCGAATGGGATGTCGGGCATGATACCATGGCCTAAATTGAAGATAAACCCGTCCTGCCCACGCATGCGCTCAAACAAGCGTAGTATCTTTTCCTTGATGACCTTTTTATCGGCATATAAAACAAACGGATCTAGATTACCCTGCACCGCCACGCCCTGTGGTAAGCTATCTTTGACATTGCGCAAATCCGCATTCCAATCCACGGAAACTACATCGGGGCCGGCTTCTGCCATAAGCGGTGCAAACACCGAACTGCCCTTACAAAAGGAAATAACGGGAATATCCTTCCTGTCGAGCTTGGAAATAATCTGCACATTATACGCATGGGCAAATGTTTGGTAATCGCCCCACGAAAGCGCTTGGGCCCAACTGTCGAACAACTGTACCGCATTTACCCCGGCAGCGATCTGCATATTGAGGTAATCGACTGTCACGTCGGCAATTTTTTGTAAAATAAGGTGCGCCAGCTCAGGCTCGTTATTGAGCAGCAGCTTGGTGCGCTTGAAATCGCGCGACGAGCCACCTTCTACAAGATAACTCAGCACGGTAAACGGTGCGCCGGCAAACCCGATGAGCGGAATGCGCCCCTGCAAGCGCTGCTGAACAACATGGATAGCATCGCCCACATACTGTAACTTGTCCAGCACATCGGTGCGCAGCGCCTCTGCATCTGCCTGCGTGCGGACCGGGTTGGCAAAGCGGGGGCCCACGCCCTGTTCAAAGCTTAACTGCCCGCCCATAGCCTCACCCGTCACGAGGATATCTGAAAACAAAATGGCGGCATCCACCCCCAGCAAATCCACCGGCAATAGGGTTACATCGGCGGCAATTTCCGGCGTCTTGCACATCTCGAGAAATGAATACTTGTTTTTGATGGCCCAGTATTCCTTCATAAACCGGCCAGCTTGCCGCATCATCCATACGGGGGGTCGCTCGGTGGGTTGGGAGAAGGCGGCCCGGATGAGTAAATCGTTCTGTAGTCTATTTGTCACGCTTATTCCTTTGGTATTTCGTTTTCGATCTTATTGATAATTTGTGCGATGCGGGAGGTCACCTCCAATTTGCGCGCTAGTTCAACATAGGCCCGCACCCTTTCATAATCCTTTTTACGGAGATTGATGTTTGCCAAATGGACCAGAATAATAGCCTTGTCGTTCGGGCGGCGGAACGGTAGCCGCGAAGCAATCTGGAAATGCCGCTCGGCCGCGTCGTAATCTTCCGCCTTCAATGCAATATTGCCGCACATAAACTCGTAATAATTGCGCCGCCCTTTACGTAGGTACTCCGGTTTGTTGATATCTGCCAGCAACCGTCGTGCTTTCTCGTAATTTTTCTTTTGGAATGCTTGAGTGGCGATAAAGACGGTACCCTCTCGGTAATGGCTCCAAATTAAGTAGCCCATAGCGCCGGCCACCATCGCTGCCACTTGATAGGCCTCGGTGTAGAATGTCCAAGCCAGCAAAAACAATGCAAGTACCAACACAATGGCACGTGCCCGGGAGGTCATCATGATGCCTGCTGATTGTCGGTAAATTTATAACCTACCCCACGGATGGAATGAAAATATATCGGGTGTTTCTGGTCGGGTTCGAAGTACTTCCGAAAAGTGAGGATGAAATTATCGATTGTCCGCGTAGAAGGGTACACATCGTAGTTCCATACCGTTTCCAATATTTGCTCGCGCGATACCGCTTCGTTTCGGCGCTCGATAAGCAGCTTGAGCAACATGGTTTCTTTTTTGGTGAGCGACGTTACCGTCCCATCAGCCTGGTGGAGTTCAAAAGAATTAAAATATATGGTTTTGTCGCCAATCTGATAGGAATTGAGTTCTTTGAGGTCATCGCCCTTCATCCCCCGGCGCACCAAAATACCTACCCGCAAAATCAACTCTTCCAGATTAAACGGCTTCACCAGGTAATCGTCAGCCCCTTTTTTGAGTCCGGTAATACGATCCTCGCTACTGTTTTTGGCCGTAAGGAACATAATGGGCACATCGGTGTTTTGCAGCCTTATGGTTTCAGCCACCTGAAAACCATCGATCTCCGGAATCATCACATCCAATATCACTAAGTTGAATCGTTCTTCCTTGAAGATCTTCAATGCCTTTTTCCCATCGGTAGCGGTAGATACCCGGTAACCTTCCAATTCGAGATTGAGTTTGATGGCATCCAACAGGTGCTCCTCATCTTCTACCAATAGAATGCGTTGCTTAGTTTGTTGCATAATGGTTGTTAAATATAACTTCAAAAATACTACCCGACGGCGTATTATCTTTCACGCTAATCTGTGCCCGGTGCCGCTCAAGCACGGTCTTCACAATGTATAACCCCAAACCGGTGCCTTTCGTTTTTCGGGTATCTTCGCTACCCACCCGATAAAATTTATTGAAAATCAACCTTTTTTCGTTGTCTGCAATCCCAATACCATGATCGGCCACGCTGAATATTACATTGCCGCTTTCCTGCGCAAGCTTTACCGATACATGCGCACACGGGGGGGAATATTTCACTGCATTCTCGATCAGGTTGGTCACCACGTTGGTAATGGCAAATCGGTCGCCTTCGATTTCCAAGCCCGGTTGGAGGTCGGTTTTGATTACCTGCGTAGTGCAGGAGTGGATCTGCAGGCGGCCTGCCACATTCTTAACGAGATCACTCAGGTCGATATTTTCTTTGGGAAAATTGTAGCGCAGATTTTCGAGTTTTGTGGCAATCAGCACGTTGCCTACCAGATCATCCAGTCGTTCGATGTCTTTCAGTGAGTTAGACAGGAATTGGTTTCGCTGTTCGTCGCTCAGGTTCCGTTTAAGAATGGTCTCGATGGCTAACTTGATAGATGCCAGTGGCGATTTGAGCTCATGGGTTACCGCCAGCAAAAAGTTCCGCTGCTGATGTTGTATTTTATGTTCACGCACGAACGCCTTTTTCAGCCTAAGCGCCCCGACGACGAAAATCAGCATAAAGAAAATACCCTCGCCAATAATCATAACCTGCCTGTGGGGCTGGGCTTCGATAAGCAGTACACCCCACCATACCAGCTGCGCCGTGGCATAAAAAACAAGGAAATAAAACAGTACCAAAGGTTTCCGCATAGCAAACTCCCGAAAAGCAATCACAAAAGTATCGATTTACATCGGTTAGTTACAAACTGCAGGTGACATTATGACAATATTAGGAAACTCCTCGGGCGGGTCTAAATATAAACACGTGTCCCTGAAATCTCTGAACTCCAGCAGCGTACAATTCTTCTTTCGTTTGAATATCATGTTGAAATTGGAAATATTGTTAAAAGCGGCAATCATAAGAAATCTCTGCAACCGTCAATCTTGTAACAATTACTGCATTTTTTTACTTAGCAAATGATATATCGCACGACCAATGAAGTCTCCAGTTGACAAAGACTTAATTTACCAATTTAGAAAAAAGTGATTTCTTTCTTTATTATGAAAATAATGATTAAACTTGTCAGGTGATGTTATCATTAACCACCATTTATATAACCCACAGTCTCAATGTCAACTCTTAAACGCAACAATGACGAATTACTATTACGGCGATTGGTGCAAGGGGATCGGGAGGCTTACAAAGTCCTTTACCATAGTTATAGTCGTCAACTGCTTTGGCGATTAGAAATCATGCTAAAAGATTCGGATGAGGCAGATGACCTATTGCAGGAACTGTTTATCAAAGTTTGGACCCGTCGGGAACAGATTGATCCTTCACAATCATTTGAAGCCTATCTGCACCGCATTGCCCGGCACATGGTCGTAGATCACTACAGGCGGAAATACCGTACCGCTGCTGCCCACAAGCAGCTACAGCTTGAACAAAGCGAAGTTGATGATGTAACGACGGAGTACCTAGACGAAAAAGGAACCCGGCAAATGATTGACGAAGCCATCGAGTTACTCTCCCCGCAGTGCAAGCTGGTTTTTCAATTATGTAAGTTGGAGGGTAAATCACACAAAGAGGCAGCCGCAATCCTAAACATCAGTCCGCATACCGTAAACAACCACCTCGTGAAGGGTATGCAGGTGATTAAAGAGTATTTACGGAACGTGCATCTCCCGTTGTTGTTATTGTTGGCGATGACTATCTTTTAATTTTTTTACTTCGCACTAGTTAACTTTCCGTTTCCAAGCGTAATGTGAGAAAAGGGGAGATACATTTGGATCGTCTTGACTACATAAAACTACTCTACAACCAGTATTTGAACAATACCATCTCGGACGACGACCAGGAGAAGCTTATGGTTTTTCTGGAATCGTGCAGCGACCGGGAACTTCATGAAATTGTCGATAGTTTTCTGGGTAGCACGCCACATCATGAACCGGATTGGGCGCTATTTGACCAACGGGCAAAAAGGGTGTTTGCCCGAATCGAACACGTGATAGATTCGGGAGAACAGCAGCAAATCACCTTTGACGAAAATGTTAAACGGAGGTCTTGGATGACGTTTGTCCGCACGGCAGCCGCTGTATTTCTATTCGGCCTCACGGCATATTATTATTTCTCTACCAGAGAGCATGAGGCGATGGATGCGGTCGCTATGACTGACATTCCTCCCGGTTACAACCAAGCCAAGCTTGTGTTGGCGGATGGAACACAAATCGATTTGGATAGCTCAAAAGCGGGGATTATTTTTAACGAAAAGGCCATCAATTACGACGATGGATCAATCGTAGAATTCGCGGACGGCGCTTCTGATGCGCCATTATCACCAAGTGACACCTATACCTTAACAACGCCGCCGGGGGGGCAGTATCAAATTGTTCTGTCCGACGGAACGAAAGTTTGGCTTAATGCAGCCACTACCTTGAAATATCCTAGCAAATTCGGGGTGCATAGTCGCGAAGTGGAAGTTGAAGGGGAAGCTTATTTTGACGTCACGGAAAGCGAAGGCGAAAGAAAATGGCCTTTCATTGTTAAATCACACGGCCAGCGTATCATCGTGTTAGGCACTTCGTTTAACGTCAATGCGTATGCTGAAGATATGCGGGTCAAAACAACGTTGGTGGAGGGCGTTGTTAAGATTCAAAGCGATATCAGCTCGCGGCGGCGCGATCGCCAGGTGACGGAATTGGTGCTAAAGCCGGGGGAACAAAGCGTGTTATCGTATGATTCCGCATCATTATATAAGAAAACGGCTAATCTTTCGGCCGAAATTGCCTGGAGAGAAGGAAGATTCAATTTTGAGAACAAGTCGTTCCGGCAGGTCATGACCGAATTGGGCCGGTGGTATGACATCGACATCGTTTATGAAGGAACGATTCCGCAGGTGGAATTTTTCGGAGACGCGGTGCGGAATGCTAACCTGTCTACGATTTTAAGACTGTTGGAATCGACCAAAGTAGCCTACCGAATCGACGGGAAACGGTTGATCATCGCTGATAAAACGAAGACCTGAAATCATAAAACTAAAACCAACTAACAATGATAACTAAATTAGAAAAGGAGCGCTTACCATGAAAACATAACCTAAAAAAACAGGAAAGGATTCGGCCCCTTTCCTGCATGAGTCTCGGATACATTAAATATTATCCATTTTGCGTAAATAAATTATATCACTTATCCAAAACCAAGCAAACTTAAACAAATTTGCTGTTCCCAGCAAATACCTGTCTTTTCCTATACACTGGAAAAACACCTAAGTTTTTTGGTTGAGTAGACGGAAAATAAATGAATAGACTTAATACCATTTTATCGGTTATGAAAATAACTGCGTTTTTATGGTTGTTCGGATTTCTGCAGCTTAGCGCGAACACGTACTCACAAACCATCTCTCTTTCGGGGTCAAACCTCACCATGAGAGAAGTGGTCGATGCCATCCGGAAGCAGACCGAATATGGCGTTACAGGAGATAGAGCCATAATGTCGGAGCGGATATCGGTAAATATACATGCGGAGGACATGCCTTTACGGGACTTTCTTGACGTCGTATTGAAGGATCGATCCGTAGGCTACACTGTAGAAAACAAAACCATATTTCTCACCAAAATCGACAAACGGATTCGTCCTTCGCGCCAAACGCGTCGACCGTTAGAAGATTACCGAACGCAAGAGAAGATAGTCGCCGGGGGCGTAACGGACAGCTTAGGGAATCCACTGGTCGGGGTGACTGTCGCGATAAAATCGAACCCCTCGCATGTTACCACCACCGACCAAAACGGACGGTATACACTAAACGTGCCGCTTGATGCTGTACTGGTTTTTTCCATGGTCGGCTTTGATACCCAAGAAATCAATTCAACGGGAAAGGAAGTTGTGGACGTCGTGCTCAGCGAGCTATCAACTCAATTAGACGACGTGGTGGTTACGGCATTTGGTGGTTCGTCAAAACGGACGGATATGGTAGGGTCCGTGACATCGATTCGACCGGACGAGCTTAAGGTCCCCTCGAGCAACTTAACGACAGCGCTTGCCGGAAGGGCTGCCGGCATAATCGCCTATCAGCGAAGCGGTGAGCCAGGACAGGACAACGCCGATTTTTTTGTCCGCGGTGTCACTACTTTCGGCTACAAGACGTCACCCTTAATTCTCATTGATGGAATTGAACTCACCGCAACAGACTTAGCTAGGCTTCAGCCGGATGACATCTCAAGCTTCTCCATCATGAAAGACGCTACCTCAACGGCTGTGTATGGTGCCCGTGGCGCCAACGGTGTCATACTGGTAACCACCAAAGGCGGAGCAGTTGGCCCCGCCAAACTTGCCATACGCTTAGAGAACTCGATTTCAGCACCAACCCAAAACGTTGAGCTGGCGGACCCCATCACGTATATGGAAATGGGAAACGAAGCGGTCCGGACCCGGGATCCGCTGGGCGCCATACGGTATTCTGATGAAAAGATTGCAAAGACGAGGGCCGGTGCCAACCCGTATATTTATCCAGCAAATGACTGGCGCGCCCTCTTATTTAAGGAATATACCACCAACCAACGGGTTAACCTGAACATCAGCGGTGGAGGAGGGGTCGCCCGGTATTTCGTATCGGGGTCATTTAACAATGACAATGGCATCCTAAAAGTTGACCGCCGTAATAATTTTAACAACAATATCAGCCTCAAAAGCTACATGCTTAGAAGCAACGTAACCATCGATCTTACCAAGACTTCTGAATTGACGGTACGGTTGAGTGGGAATTTCGACGATTATAACGGACCGATTGACGGTGGGACAACCATGTTCAATAAAGTGATGCGGTCCAATCCCGTACTATTCCCGGCTTATTATCCTGCCGATGACAACCATCAGTATGTGAATCATATCATGTTCGGCAATTACGATCAGGGCACGTTTACCAATCCATACGCTGACATGGTAAAAGGATATAAAGAATATTCCAGGTCGCTTATGCAAGCTCAATTTGAAGTGAAACAGAACCTGCGGTTTATAACGGACGGACTTTCGTTCCGCACCATGCTCAACACGAACCGAACGGCATTCTTTGATGTCAATCGATTTTACAACCCGTTCTTTTATACCCTGAGTGGATATGACCAGCTATCCGATGCGTATCGCATCAAAAATGTCAACCCGGAACAAGCAACCGAATATTTAGGTTATAGTGAAGGTCCGAAGCTGATCAGTTCTTCCTTTTACCTGGAGTCAATGCTGAATTATGATCGGACGCTTAACGACAAACACGGCCTGAGCGGGTTGTTGGTGTATATCATGCGGCAGGAGCTGAACGCAAACGCCGGAGACCTGCAATTGTCACTTCCTTTCCGGAACCTAGGGTTGTCTGGCAGGGCCACATATAACTACGGCAGGCGTTACTATTTCGAGTTCAATTTCGGCTACAATGGATCCGAGCGCTTCTATAAAACCAACCGTTTCGGTTTCTTTCCTTCAGCAGGAATAGCGTGGAGTATATCCAATGAGAAGTTTTTTGAACCGATTAAGGAGATCGTTTCTAACTTAAGACTAAGAGCAACTTATGGCATGATAGGAAATGATGCCATTGGAGCACCGCGGGACCGCTTCTTCTACTTATCAAACGTAAATATGAACGATGGAAGTCGGGGAGCTGTTTTTGGCAATGGCATCGGGACGCCCTATCGCTTAAGCGGCGTCTCCATTTCCCGGTATGCTAACAATGACATCACCTGGGAAACCGCCGTTAAAAGAAATCTTGCCCTCGAACTTGGGCTATTTAACAAGCTAGACATCCAGATGGAGTACTTCTGGGAGGACCGCCGGAATATTCTGATGGATCGGTCGACCATCCCTCCCGAACTGGGTTTTGCTGCGCCTATCCGAGCGAATGTAGGCGAGGCGTCGGGTAAGGGCATTGATGCGTCACTCGATTACCAACATGCGTTTTACAACGGGTTATGGCTTTCAGCGAGAGGAAATTTCACCTATGCATCGAGCAAATACAAAGTGTTCGACGAAGCGGAGTATGATGAATGGTATCGCAGCCGCATTGGTCATTCGATCTATCAAACATACGGGTACATCGCGGAGCGCTTGTTTGTTGACGATACGGAAGCTATTAACTCTCCGCAGCAATTCGGGGAGTATGGGGGCGGAGACATCAAATACTTGGATGTGAACGCCGACGGACGTATTTCCGAGGCCGATATGGTGCCCATCGGGAATCCCATCCTGCCGGAGATTGTCTATGGTTTCGGCTTCTCGTTAGGATACAAAGGGATGGATATATCCGCATTTTTCCAAGGGTTGTCAAATTCCGCTTTCTGGATCGACGCCGGTGCCACATCGCCCTTTCAAAATGAAACCCAGGTGTTGAAGGCCTATGCGGATAGCTATTGGTCGGAAGACCGCAGGGATGTGCACGCGTTGTGGCCAAGATTGAGCCCAACGATTAATCAAAACAATGTACAACCGAACACCTGGTTTATGCGAGATGGTAGCTTTTTACGGTTGAAACAGGTTGAATTCGGGTACAGTTTGCCGGCTCATATTCTTTCGCGAATCAGCACTAATAATTTGCGTGTGTACCTAAACGCTACCAACTTGATCTCCTTCAGTAAATTTAAGTTGTGGGACGTTGAGATGGGAGGCAACGGCTTAGGCTATCCTCTCCAACGTGTTTTTAACATAGGTATCAATATGACCTTCAATTAATTTTCTCCGTATCATGCATTACTTACTACGCAAAACATTTAACATGTATAAGCTCATCTACGTCATCATATTTGCTTCTACGCTGACATTCATGTCATGCAGCAAATACCTCGACGTTATACCGGATAACATAGCGACGATTGAAAATGCATTTACCTTACGCACACAGGCTGAAAAATTTCTTTTCACCTGCTACTCCTACCTTCCTCGCGATGGCGATATAAACTTGGATATCGCGATGACAGGGGGCGATGAACTGTGGATTCATCCCAACATCGGGAATTACTATTTCAATGTGGCGAGAGGTTTTCAGAATGTCGTAAATCCGTATGGCAATGGCCATTGGGGTCAGCTGTATCAGGGGATAAGAAACTGTAATATTTTTATCGAAAATATTGATCAAGTTCCAGACCTGAACGAAACAGACAAACGCCGCTGGAAAGCCGAAGTTACGTTTTTGAAAGCCTACTATCATTTTTATCTGATGCGGCTGTACGGGCCGATTGTCACTGTACACGAAAACGTCGCCATCGATGCAACCGATGTTAAATTCATGCGGCAGCATGTCGATACTACCTTTAATTATATCGTTCAACTACTTGATGAATCGGCCCCTTATCTACCCGATATCATCAATGATCCAGCCGCCGAAATGGGGCGTATTACCCGTCCCGTCTGTTTGTCATTGAAGGCGAAAGTACTCGTAACTGCCGCGAGTCCATTGTTCAACGGCAATACAGATTATGCAAACTTTAAAAACATCGATGGAAGTGATCTGTTCGACCCAACTTACTCTGCAGATAAATGGACAGCTGCCGCCGATGCATGTAAAGAAGCCATTGATTTATGCCATTCTGTGGGGATAAAACTTTATGAATTCGAGCAATCCTTTCAGCAATACAATCTCTCCGATACGATAAATACGCAGATGAGCATTAGAAATGCGGTATGTGAACGATGGAACAGTGAAATTATCTGGGGAAACACACAAACAGACACAGATAACCTTCAACGATTAGCCACCACCTGGCTTGATCCATTGACACTAGACAACCCTAGAATGACAGGCTTGTTCTCGCCAACGCTTAAAATTGCCGAGATGTTTTACTCGGCCAATGGCGTGCCGATCGCGGAAGACAAAACGTGGGCCTATGATAATCGGTATAATTTGCGAACCAGTGAGGAGAAAGATAAATTGTATATCAAACAAAACTATACAACCGCGGCGCTACATTTTGACAGGGAGCCGAGGTTCTATGCCAATTTAGGTTTCGATGGTGGTATCTGGTATGGTCAGGGTAAATATGATGACGATAAGGTCTCCGAGTTGTTGCATATCGAAGCGAAGTTCAAACAACGAAACGGCACGATAAGAGATAATGTAGGGACCGTTACCGGTTACTTTATCAAAAAGGTCATACACTATCAAAACGTCATTAGCCTCACCAGCTATTCGGTAAATTCTTACCCATGGCCTATTATACGTTTAGCTGATTTGTATCTGATGTATGCAGAGGCGTTGAATGAGGTTTCTGGCCCAGGAGATGAAGTCTATCATTATGTCGACCAGATCCGCAGTCGTGCGGGGCTTAATTCGGTGGAGGATTCGTGGAGCAATTTTTCCACCAATCCCATTAAGTTCACAACCCAGAACGGGATGCGCGAGATCATCCAGCGCGAACGATTAATAGAATTATCCTTTGAAGGACAACGGTTCTGGGACCTGCGGCGGTGGAAAATAGCGCCAGACGTACTGAATACGGCAATCAAATCTTGGAATCTATCGCAGGAAAGTGTTTCCGCGTATTATATACCCCGCGTGGTCTTTAACCAGTCGTTCGGCACGAAAGACTATTTCCTGCCACTTAGTGAACGTATGTTAACGGTAAACAGGAATTTGGTTCAAAATTTAGGATGGCAATGAAATCCCGTCAATATTCCACTTCGAAAAGCTGGGTTAGGACGCACATAATCTTAAAATCATTCAGATGAAACATATCTTAATTTACGCAACTATATTGAATATCCTTCTTTTTTTCAGTTGCTCGAAAGAAGAACGGCCAGACTATACCGACGCTAAAGCACCCGCCCCGGCCCAGATCAGTGACGTGCTTGTTAAAGCCACGCCGGGCGGAGCGCTCGTCACTTACCAAATACCCAAAGACCCCAATTTATCCTTTGTCAAAGCAGTTTATGAAACACAACAGGGTGTGGTCCATGAAACAACAGCGTCGCGCTTTACAGACACACTGAAATTGGATGGTTTTGGGGATACCGATGATCACGAAGTGAATATATTTAGTGTGGGCAAAAATGGAAAATCTTCCAACCCGATTACCATTACTGTTCGCCCCCTCACTCCCCCCGTTGTCAGTGTTTTCCAAAACCTCGAGCTCAGTGCCACATTTGGCGGCATTAATGTGAGCTTTATAAATGAATCCGAAGCCAACCTAGCGCTGGTCGTCATCGCTGACACCACAGGAAAAAACACCTGGGCAGAGATAAATACCTTCTATACCGGAGCGAACGAGGGAAAGTTTTCGATTAGAGGCTATGACCCAGACGAAATGAACTTCGCGGTGTATGTACGGGATCGCTGGCAAAACAAGTCAGACACATTAGTCAAGGCGCTAACGCCGTTATTTGAAGAACCGATACCCACTGATAAGTTTGCGGAAGTCCGTTTACCAACTGATACGTGGCAGCCTGCAGAACCGATTTATCCGATTAGTAATCTGTGGGACACGGATATTGACTGGTATGGACTTTTCTCCTCGTCAAATAATTCTACCCTACCGCAATGGTTTACCATTGACTTGGGACGAAATGTTGTTATTAGCCGGTTCAAGGCGCATCAGGTATCCAACTTATTCTTGTATAGTGGTTCAGCAGTGAAGACGTTCGAACTGTGGGGGTCAAATAATCCCGACCCGGATGGCGGGTGGAACAACTGGACAAAGTTGGGCGACTTTAAATCGTTTAAACCGTCCGGCCTACCCCTTGGGCAGACCAACGACGACGACAAAAATTATGGGCATTTCAATGGCGAAGATTTTGAGCTGGAAAACTCTACGCTCCCATTCCGCTATATCCGCTTTAAAACACTTGAAACGTACGGCTCATCAGGCCAGGTGGTCATCTCTGAACTCTCCTTTTGGGGGCAGGTTATCGATTAATTCACTTATTAAATGAATGTATGAAACGATCATGATTTTGCGGCGCGCACCGCGGGATGAATAAAACAAGCCTGCGAGTTCTTGAATCGAGAAAATAAGTGCTTGTGAAAATCTGATCGCTTCATCACCGTTAAAGAACAAATATGAAAATCAATGGTATAAAGGTATTGGCAATTATAATTGCGTCAATAATAATGATTAGTTGCCAGAAGAATGACAGCACGTTTAAGCAGTTCCTTGTTCCCGGAGGGATTACATACGTGGGCAAAATCAATAATCCGGTAATCCAGAGTGGACATCATCGGGTCATGATATCCATACCCCGCGTTGCGGATCCCAACGTAATCGAGGCACGTATATTTTGGGATAATTTTGCTGATTCTATCCATGTAGACCTCACCGACCCTGTGGACACCACACGGATTATCATCGATCATTTAGCTGATAAAAGCTATTCGTTCATTATTAAAACATATGATGAGCAAGGCAATTCGTCAGTTCCGGTAGAATTAATTGCAAGATCGTTTGGAATCAGTTATCAAGAAAGCCTTCTGCCTCAAATCAGAAATTATTCGGAAGTAGTTTCCAATGATGATTTAATGATAAATTGGGGTACTGCGGACATACAAAATGGCGCCTTTGCGACAGAGATTAAATATACGGATGCGTTTAACGCCACCAAGACTATTCGGATTGCGACGGATGAGGCGATAACCTATATCACCGATTTGAAAAAGGGCAGCAACTACGAATATAGGACCTTATTTCTGCCGGATTCAGCAGCAATTGATACATTTTATACTGAGTTTTCACTGGTTACCGATATATCTCGTGAAGTAGACAAGACCGATTGGACAATCATGGCCAGCTCCTATGAACCCACTGCAGAACTTGTCCGCGGCGGTGGGCCGTCAACGTTCCTGATAGATGATGATATTAACACGTTTTGGCACACCCAATATACCGGCGGGGCACAACCCGACTATCCACACTGGTTTGTTGTTGACATGCAAAAAGCCCTTACGCTCACTAGAGTCGAGCTTACCGGCCGCCAAAACAATACCGAAGGGTTGCGCGATTTTCGGATTGAGGGAAGTATAGATGGCGTATCGTGGTCAAGCTATGGATCATATAGCTTAGAGCAGAAAAACGAAGCCCAGTCATTCCTCGTGAGCGGCCTCCCCGAGGTGAGACATATCCGGATTGTCGGCACCAAGGGACTGTATTTTTTCGCCACATTGGCCGAGTTTTCAGTATTTGGATACGAATAACCATGATTACCTGAACATTTTAACTAGATTTAAACGATCATTTTATGAATAGGAAAGAAAATCCATCAAATTTTTCACGCCGCGGTTTCATTCAGGCAAGCTCGCTGTTGATGTCCGGCGTATTTCTCAACTTTTCGGTGCCATTCCGAGCGCGAGCCACGCATGTTCAAGATGGTACGGCCCTCCGTCTCTGGCATTTTCCGAGTACTTTGCACGCTTTTATATGGCGTAACTGGACGCTCGTGCCGCTAGAACGCCTTGCCGCAGTGGTGAAAGCAAGTCCGGAAGCGATCCGCAAACTCGGCGAGCAAATGGGGCTGCGCAACCCCCACCCCATCTCCGAAGATCAGCTCAAACGCAGCTACCTCACGATTATCCGGTGCAACTGGCATATCCTGCCTAGAACACAACTGCTGGAATTACTGGGCTGGACGGAAGAGCAACTCACATTCACTTTGCAAGAGGACGATTTTTTCTACATCAAACTCGGTAGCCATAAACCCATATGTGAACCTGTTTATTATAATGAACACGTTACGCAAGACGTGCAGCATGCTTCAGCACGGTTGAACACCGCCATTGAGAGAGAATTTCCGGAAGGAATGCCTGTTCAAAATCAACCCTTATTTTCTTTTGTAAACGAGCTTTCGGAACCCAGTAAAAACGCGCAGCCCATAGACCAGGGCCGAAACCAATTCAGCCCTCGGTTTGGTTACGCGTATTATGCGTTATTCGGAGATCCGCTCCTTAATCCTGAAATAAATTCGTATCCGGATGGCTATCTTCAGAAAATGGCTGACTCCGGTATGGACAGTACATGGATGCATATCGTATTATCCACACTCGCCCCATTCCCATGGGCGCCAGAGATCAGTGTGAATTACGAAAAGCGACTGGGAAACTTAGCGAAGTTGGTTGAAAGAGCCGAAAAATTTGGTATTGGAATTTACTTATATCTGAATGAACCCCGGAATATGCCATTGAGCTTTTTTGAGAAGTATCCGGATTTGAAAGGGATTACAAATGGGGGCCATGCGTCACTATGTACAAGCCATCCCGATGTGCAGCGGTACATCAGCGATTCTATTGCGCTCATTACGAAGACCGTGCCGGGTATAGCTGGATTTTTCTCAATATCCGCCTCTGAAAACCCGACTAATTGCTGGTCCCATTACCGAGGGGGTGAATGTCCACGCTGTAGCAAACGTAAGCCCGCCGAGGTCATCGCTGAATTAAACAACCTTTATCATCAAGGCATCGATAAGGGCATATCCGAATATCGGCGTGACCCAAAAAGCCGGATGGTGGAAAAGCCTCACTTAATTACGTGGGATTGGGGGTGGCTCAACGATTGGGCGGAAGATCTGATTCCGAAGCTCAACAAAGAAATACGTTTTATGAGCGTCAGCGAGTGGGATATGGAGATCGAGCGGGGTGGCATTAGAAGCGGCATTGGCGAGTATTCGCTGTCGGTCATCGGACCGGGCCCGCGGGCAACACGGCACTGGAAAATCGCAAAAGAAAGCGGGTTAAAAACGATTGCCAAAATTCAGGCAAACAACTCCTGGGAAATTGCTGCGATACCTTACATCCCTGTACTTGAAAATGTAGCCACACATGCAGCGAATCTACGGGATCTCGACGTCGATGGCGTTATGTTGGGATGGAGCTTAGGCGGGTTCCCGTCGCCGAACCTCGAAGTGGTTTCCGTTATCGGCCGCGACCCACAATTGTCCCCCTTGGCCGCCATGCAATTGGTAGCTAACCGGCGATATGGAGCCGCCAGCCCTGCGGTCGTGCGTGCATGGCAAAAATTCAGTGCCGCATTTCGCGAGTTTCCATTCGGCCCCGGGTTGTATTTCGCACCTTTTCAGGTGGGGCCCGCAAATCTTTTATGGAGAGATAAGACGCATTACGCCGCCACCATGGTGGGCATCCCTTATGATGACATCGCCAAATGGGCCGGGAACTACCCCATGGATGTTTTCATAAGCCAATTGCTGAAAATCGCCGATGGTTTTGACAAGACCCTAGCGGAGTTGAATATGGAACTGAACTCGATTAAAGTCAGGCAAAAACACAGGCCTGCCCTGCAACGGGAACTGCGTGTGGCCGAGACCGTGGCAATTCATTACAGAAGCGTCGCCAATCAGGCGACATTCGTAACGTTGAGGGATAAGCTAAACGCCGATAGTGAGGCGACTCGTCAACAGACCATTGTTGCGACAGAAGAAATCCTGAACAGCGAAATCCAGTTGGCCAAGCGGATGCTGGCATTGCAAAGAAAAGACTCGACGTTAGGCTTTGAAGCGTCTAATCATTATTTTTATATACCTGCGGATCTGGCAGAGAAGGTGCTAAACTGCCGATATCTGTTAGATGAGTGGTTAGCTGGTATCAAAAAAGGGTAATCGTTTAAACACTTTTTTCTGTAATCTTTCCCTAAATGGGCTTATGTATATGTCCAAGTGGGGATATCTGTTTCATTTTATAAACCAAAAAGTATGATGTATCTAACTCAAAAAGAAAGCGATGCTAGGGTTTTGCAAGTCAAAAACATCTTATCCGAAAGCGATGTGGACGTCGCATTGATTTATTACGACGAGTTTAACATCGGTAACGGTTGGTACCTGACCGGGTGGTGTCCACAATTCGAAAGCGGTGCGGTCCTAGTGCCCAAGACGGGAAGTCCGATGATATTGGGTGGCCCGGAAAGTGAGCCTTTCGCAAAACTGGATAGTGCGATTAAGGACACGCGAAATTTTCCGGTATTTATGGTGCCTGATGAAGAATATCCGAACGCCATAATAATCGATTTCCACACGCTGTTCGCTGAGCTCAACGCGCTTTTGGGTACGGTAAAGCGCGTTGGCTTGGTTGGTGGCGACCGTATGCCGTTCGGGTGCTATCGGCAGTTAGCTGAAGGGTTTTCCGGCGTGGAGCTGGTTGATATCACTCCGGCATACACGGCACTTCGCTATACGAAATCGAGTTGGGAACGCGAACAAATCCGCGCGGCCTTCCGCTTAGCCGATCAGTCTTATCACGCAATGAAAGAACAGATAAAGGCCGGTGTTTCGGAAATCAACATAGCCGCCGCTGGTGAGCACGCCGCTCGCAGCCGGGGTGCAAGCGGCTTCGGGTTCAGCACCATCGTCGGGAGTGGCACGCGATCCAATGCCGTCGTACCTACCGCGAGTATCAAGCCTATCGTGGGTGGTGAATTGGTGATGGTTGGCATTTCGCCGAAAGTAAATGGCTACGCTGGCGTGGTTGGCGATGTAATTGCCGCGGATGGTAATTATACAGACCGGCAGAAATCTTGCATCCAACATTTAAAGCAGGCTTTCCGCTTGACCAAAGCGCAACTGGTTGTGGGTAAAACCGGTAGGGAAATCGATGCGCCTGCGCGGGCTTTCTTTGACCAGCTGGAGCTCTCCCCCTATTTGGTATGCCCATTTGTTCATACGATCGGGCTCCACGAAGCGGAGTCGCCTTTCTTCGGTCCGCAAAGTAACGACGTACTCCAGCCAGGCATGATGGTGTGCATAGACATTAGCTTCTTCGGGCATCCGGAATTCCATGGTGTGCGCATCGAGACCGGCTATGAAATAACTGCCGACGGCCCCGTACCGCTTAGCCCGATGATGGATGCATTATTCCTAAACGATTAATTCACAACGATGAAGACCAACACATTTAATTATTCTGAAATCGATAGTACAACCTTTGATGTCGTTCTTGGTTTTGATATGGAGACAGACATTGGGTCTTATACCCCATTTTATGAAGGCGTAAAATATGGTTCGGACCACCTTCTTTCTGTGTTGGAAAAGCACGGAATTCCCGCCACATTTTATTGGACGGGGCACGCTGCAGAGACGAATCCAGATATCGTACGCCGTATACATTCTTTAGGGCACGAAACAGGTTGTCACGGATTATTTCACGAGACACTGGGCGATCCTATCTTTCCGTTGCCCAACAACTGGCCCATCCTCGAGTCGGAAGTAGAAGGGCGGCTAGTGCGGGCAACCTCGATAATAAAAGACATTTGTGGGACGCAGCCGGTAAGTTTTCGCTGCCCAAGATTATGGGGGAGCACCACGGTAGCGAACGTACTTGAAAAGCTCGGGTACGTTTCCGATGCCTCGTTGCCATTATACTTTTATGGCGAACCTTTAACGCCCTATCACCCCTCTTCGACCGATTGGACGAAACGGGGTAATATGAAATTGCTCGAAATCCCGAATTTCTGCGATATGAGTATGGAGACTAAGGACCCCTACCAACGCGATCGCGATCAATGGCCGTTGTATCGGACGAAGTCCGCGTCATATATGATGGATCAAGCGGAGCGATTCGTCGACTACGTGAACTCGACCGGAGAGCGCCCGGTCCTTTGCTTTTACCTGCACCCCTGGGAATTCTTTCCCATGCCTCAGGGAGCGATTGATTTCGGTGAATGCAGTGTTACCCCGCTATCTTTCATTACTGAGAACTGCGGCCCGGTCGCGGTAAAGCAGCTGGACGTCTTATGCGGATTGCTCAAGAAGGGCGGAGGCCGGTTCCTTACTGCTTCTGCGTTAACGAAGGAATATTAGTCGCTCGATATCATGAAGGCCACACAACTTATAGCTGCATTTAAAAATGCAGGAAAACGGATTCATATCATTGGAAACGAGAACAGCGGCGTTATCGCAGCGCTAGATCTGGAAGGCCGGCTGTTTACCGTGTTGAACGGACAAATTGTTAATCGGGTGAATACCCACGCTATTTCTGCGGAGCGCACGAGTAGCCAATACGTAAATCCAGGAGGCGACGGGCTTTGGCCGGCGCCGGAAGGTACGGCATGCGGTTATCAGTATGCAACAGGTCAATGGCGCGTGCCGCCCGCAATCCGATTTGCACGCTTTCAGGTGGGTGAAAGCGGTGGAAATCGTGCAACCATCATGAGTGAAATAGATTTGGTTAACAACCAAGGAAAAGGAATACCGACGGTATTCGAACGGCAAATAAGCATCCTGCCTGCACTGAACGCTATCGACGTTAACGTGCGGGAGTGTATCACGTATTGCGGCACGCAAGCGCTCTCCAAAACCGAAGTTCTGTTAGCGCCATGGACGCTCTGCCAGTTTAACTGTGACGACGGTTGTGAAGTGTTTTTTCCTTCCTACGACGCGTCGGCGATGTGGGACCTGTATGATCATTCGGTCAACGATCAGCGTAGGTTTGATGCGTCATATTGCTACGTTCCCACAAAAGGTAATGAGCGGTTCCAGATCGGCCTAGATAAAATCGTACCCTGGATTGCCTTCCGAAATCCATCGATCAATCTGTTTGTCCATCGCCAAGCTGAGGCGCTTGCTGCTGGGCAGTCCTATATCGACATTAGCGACGCTCCACCATCAGTTCCTCCCGATCCGCGGGGCGTTCGTTACAGCATATATAGCGATTCGAATGGCTTTATGGAAATAGAAGCCGTGGGGGGTTGCCCCGATATCATATTTCCGGGCACGACGCTTTGTGTATCGGTTAACACGAAATACGTTATTAACAATTGAATTCATGGAACAACTTATAGGTATTATATTTCATTCCATTGGCGGGTTTTCGTCCGCTAGTTTCTATGTACCTTACAGCAGGGTCCGGAAATGGGCATGGAGCACTTATTGGATAGTCCTGGGGTTCGTTGCATGGATAATTATGCCTACGATCGGCGGATGGGTAACGACCACCGATTTGTTTGACACCCTGCGACGAAGTCCGGCAGACAGCAAATGGTGGACGTATTTCTTCGGCGCACTTTGGGGATTTGGCGGCCTGATGTCGGGTCTAGGTTTACGATATCTGGGGTTATCGCTTGGTCAATCCATTTCCTTGGGTGTCTGTGCCATCTTTGGAACGTTGGTTCCCGCTTACCTCGATGGTAAAATGGGCATGTTGGTGTCAAGCCTTCCCGGGATTATCATACTAGTCGGATTTATCTTGACCGTCGTCGGCATCGGTCTCTGTGGCTATGCTGGCGTTTTGAAAGACGCCGAATTAAACGGAGACCAAAAAAAAGAAGCCGTCAAGGAGTTTTCCGCCGTTAAGGGGCTAACGATGGCTATTCTTGGGGGCGTCATGAGCGCTTTTATGGCACTCGCAATCAACGCAGGAGAACCAATTGCGCGTGAAGCAGTAAGTGCCGGAACCGCTGTTGTATTCATGAACATCCCTATATTTGTGTTTGCGCTGGCTGGAGGTTTCACCACCAATGCAGTTTATTCCGTCATTCAAACCGTCAAAAATCGGACCTATTCGGATTTTACGAATAATCCCAAATCTATACAGGTGCGCAACTATTTTTTGGCGCTACTCAGTGGCGTAATGTGGTATGGCCAATACTTCTTTTATGGCATAGGTGCCACCAAGATGGGGCAATACGACTTCGCAAGCTGGAGCCTCCACATGGCGGCGATTATTATTTTCAGCAATCTGTGGGGGCTATGGTTGAAAGAATGGAAATTGGTGGGCAAGCGAACGCTTCGGTTTCTATGGGCCGGCATTATTCTCCTTGTTTTCGCCGTCATTTGCATCGGGGGTGGTAATCATTTGGCAGGAATATAGTAAACCAAAGGTCGCTCCCGTAACCAATTATTTGGTCAAGTCAGCGAGTTATTCATCCATAATACGATGCCCCAAGCCATAATCATTAAATAATTCTGACTCCAGAGCAAAATTTCCCGATTTATCCTAAAAGCCAAGCGTGAAGCACGCTTTTAAGGATGAAACCACCGCCATACTTGCCCCCGGCGCGCCCATCTCGGGCAACTGGACCCCGGAACAACTCACACCTGCGGGGAAATACATACGTGAACAGCTGCGAAAGCTCCATATCCGGTAGAATAGCTATCTTTGCCCCATGCAGCACACGGGCAAAACGGATATCTTCTTCGACCTGGATCATACCATCTGGGATTTCGAGAAGAACGCTGCGGAAACGCTGATGGAGCTGTTTGACACCTATCGTTTCGGCAGCTTCGGAATCGAGTCTGCCCCGGTATTTATCGACACTTACAACCGGAATAACCACCGACTGTGGGCACTATACCATCATGGTAAAATTACCAAAGCCGCACTCCGCGTGGCGCGTTTTGCAGACACCTTCCGCGAGTTCGGCGTCGACCCCAAATGGTTCCCTGCGGCTTTTGAGGAAGACTACCTTCGGTTATGCCCCCAAAAAACCAATCTCTTCCCGCATGCGCACGAAACGCTCGCTTACCTGCAGCAAAAATATACGCTACACCTTATCTCCAATGGATTCGGTGATGCCTCGGAGACCAAAATCACCACGTGCGACCTGAAAAAATATTTTAAAACGATCGTGATATCGGAGGTCGTGGGCGTACATAAACCACATCCGCAAATCTTTCATCATGCTGTTGGCAATGCCAACACGACCATAGCAAACAGTGTAATGATTGGCGATAGCTTGGATGCAGACATCAGAGGTGCCCAGAATGTCGGAATGGACGCTATTTATTTCAATCCTAACAACGCGGTAGTACCTTCAGACATCAAGCAAAGCATCAATACACTAGATGAGCTGAAACAACTGTTTTAAAACTGCTGTTCACCGCCGCCACCGCTGAAGTCTTCCATACCTTCGTTACGTTTGCGATCCTCACGCTTGAGGGTCTGGTCGCCAAAGCGATAGCTGAATGAAAGCGTGAACGTCCGCCGCATCCATCGGTGCTCAAAGTAACGATGCACGCCGTTACTGGTGGTAAATCCGCCAAACCGACGTTGGTTCAAGAGATCTCGGGCATTGAACATGATGCTGCCTTTGCGATTCAACACATCGAGCTTCAGCCCCGCATCGATTACATAGTTTTCAATCGTCTTCCCCTGGGCCATGATACGGGGAGCGCGGTAATCAAACCTGGCCTGCAGCGAAAATATCGGGGTAAATCGATAATTCGTCATCACATTACCATTCCAGCTGAAACCTTCAGAACCGTCGATATCAAATTCCTCACTGCCCTGGAAACGGGTGTGGTAGGCATTTACGTTGGCCATAACGTCCCACTTTTTAGAGATGTCCACCCGCGAAATCAGTTCTAGTCCGGTCGATTCATTCCGACTTATATTTTGCCATTGCATCAGGGTAACGCCGGTATTTTCATCTACCTCGCGGATGATGGGCTGGGTAACATCGTTTACCATCCGATGGTACACCGACGAGGTAACCAATAACGACGGCCATGTTTTCGTGTAACCCAGCTCGAACGAATGGATATCCTCGGGCAGCAGGTTGGGATTCCCTTGGCGGTGGTTCAGGTTATCAGACACATCCACGAAAGGATTCACCTGCCAACCACGGGGCCTGCTTACGCGGCGCGTATAACTAAGTTGCACCTGGTTTTTGTTACCAAACTCCTGCGTTAAAAACACACTGGGATACAAGCGGAAATAATCCAACCGGCCGGTCGAGGTACGATCCTCTTCAGACAATCCCGGTGTGAGCAGCCCCAGCTCCGTATCGAGATAGGCCTGTTCGGCGCGGAGCCCTACCTGATAACCCAAATTATCGGTGAGCTTGTTCTGGTAATTGGCATACAACGCGTGTACGCTGCTGGTCATATCAAAATCGTTGCTTACCGAGTAATCCGGCTGCAGGCCGTTGGTAGAATCTACCCGTGAATACTGATGTTCTAAGCTACTGCGCACGGTGGTGCGGTAACCCGTTTCGAATTTATGGTTATCGTCAAAAGGAAGGACATAATCCAGTTGGATATTCATGTTTCGGCCATCTTCCTCTGTGTCATTGATGCGCATAAGCTCATACATTTCCTCCGGGGGCGTCGTATAGTCTTGGTTAAACCTATTTACGCCTTCTTCACCGTCGTACCCAAAGGCGAAGTTCGCCAACAGCTCCTCCCCTTCGCGCTGGAATTCGCGCTTCACATCCAATGCAACCTCATATCCCAGGTCATCTTCATCCTGGCGGGAGTACCTGCTGCTGTTGCCCGATAGCTGGGGGTGGTTGAGGTACTGGTAAAATAAATCTTCGTTACGGTCATTACCACGCAGGCTCAGGTTACCCGCTAAGCCAATCAATGTCTTCTCGCCCAGGTAATAATCCATGCCTAGTTGAACGCTGTGATTGAGGCCTAGCCGTGCGCTTTCACTCACGTTATTGGTTTGGCTGTTATTACTCAGAATCTCGGTGTTATTTACACCTCCGCCCATCATATTCCGGCGGTTGAACGTATAACCACCGTAGTAGTTGAAGTTCCGGTTCCGAAAATTGAGGTTAAGGCCAGCCATATAATTGTTATAGGACCCGCCGGAAGCATTTACCGAACCGTTGAAGCCCAAGTAGGTATTTTTCTTCAGCACAATATTGATAATGCCCGATTGGCCTTCGGCATCGTATTTCGACGATGGGTTTGTCACCACCTCAATCCGCTCCACGGCATTAGCCGGCAATGCCTGCAAGAATTGCGACACATCGCTACCTGCCAAGGCAGACTCGCGCCCATTGATCAAGATGCGTACACTACTGGAACCGCGTAAACTAACGGTCCCATCCATATCCACTTGCAGGGATGGTACGTTAGACAGAAGGTCTGTGGCTGTGCCACCAACACTCAGGGTGCTTTGGGCAACATTGAATATCTTACGATCGATGCCCAGCTCCATCGGTGGCGGCGTACCTTCCACCACAACCTCCTCAAGCACTTCTCCCGAGGCATTGAGCAACAGGTTACCCAAGTCAGCTCGCTGTCCCGCTACCACCGTTATATTTTCCTGCAGGTAATTGTCATAGCCCACGTACGAAACCCTGATGGCGTAAACCCCGGGGTCGACGTCATTAAAAACGACTTTGCCATCCTCAACGGTCTGCATCCCTGCCACGTACGATTTGTCGGATTGGGTGAGCAGCGCAGCGCTGGCAAAGCCAACCGGCTTTTTCGACGTACCGTCGATCACTACCGCCGATATCGTACCGTGCGGTTGCTGTGCAGACCCAAAAAAAGGCCAAGCAAAAGCCAGCAATAGCCCAATGTATTTTTTAATCTCCCTCATCATCCGTGAAGCATTCATCTGTTTGTTTTCTAATATAATAGTATCTATACGGCTGCAAAGATTGTGCTTTTATTGTAATCTGCTGCCGATGGTAACCGCTTTATTACAGCTAGTGAGCTGCATCGCGTACATTGTTACCTTAAGATGTCAGTTGTTACTCCACGCTTACCGTGAGCCCTTCAGATTTAAGTATTTTGCGGTACACTTCCACTTCGGTATAACTGCCTTCCAATACCGCGCATTTCCCGTCATTGTGCACCTTCCACGCAATATCTTCGGCCTCTGTTTCTGTATACTGGAGATGCTTAACCAAACAGTTGATCACGTGATCAAACGTATTGGTTTCATCATTCCATAGAATTAAGCGGTGACCGGGGGTTACAGCGGCCAATATCTGATCTAGTGTAAAGGTTTCTTCCTGCGTTTCGACCGTCATGATACAAAGTTACGTCTTTTTATAAAATTTCCGTACAATTGTATCAAAGAACCCGGTTTTAGACAGCTTCATATGTATCACTCAAAGATAGCAGGTATCGGCATGTACGTGCCCAGCAACGTGTACACCAACACAGATTTAACCCGTTTCATGGAAACGAGCGACGAATGGATCAGGGAGCGGACAGGTATCCAGGAGCGTCGTTTCGCCGACCGGTACGGCGAGACGACCACAACCATGGCCATCGAAGCGGCCAAGGTAGCGATAGAACGAGCGGGCACAACCGCACAGGATATCGATTTTATCGTCTTTGCGACATTAAGCCCCGACTATTATTTCCCCGGCTGTGGCGTTTTGCTGCAACGTGAAATGGGTATGCGGGAAGTGGGTGCGCTGGATGTTCGTAATCAGTGTTCGGGATTCGTGTATGCGCTATCGGTAGCCGACCAGTTCATCAAAACGGGCATGTACAAAAACATCCTGGTGGTGGGCAGTGAAAAACATTCGTTCGCCATGGACTTCGAGACCCGCAGCCGTAACGTATCGGTCATCTTTGGCGATGGTGCCGGAGCCGTGGTGCTCCAGCCTACTGAAGAAAAGGGCAAAGGTATCCTGAGTACCCATCTCCATAGCGATGGCGCCGACGCTGAGCTCCTGGCGATGTATTATCCGGGAGCCCATGCCAACAAATGGCTGGGCGAAGACGACACTACGCCGTTTCCCGACCAGGAATTGGGCGGCCTTTTCCTTACGGCCGAACAGCTGGACAACGGTGCCGCCCTGCCCTATATGGATGGGCCGGCGGTATTCAAGAAAGCTGTTGTTAAGTTCCCCGAAGTGATCAAAGAAGCATTGGCTGCCAATGACCTCTCTGAAAAGGCCATCGACTTATTGGTACCTCACCAAGCCAATTTACGGATTAGCCAATATGTTCAGAAATTATTGGGGTTGTCAGACACTCAGGTTTTCAACAACATCCAGAAGTACGGGAATACCACCGCTGCCTCTATCCCCATAGCGCTGTGTGAGGCCTGGGAGGCGGGGAGAATAAACCCCGGTGACCTGATCTGCCTAGCCGCCTTTGGGTCGGGCTTTACGTGGGCAAGCGCACTGATTAGGTGGTGAATCGGGGTGCTTAACTCACCGAGTCTAATGCTTCGAAGGGTGAGTTCTTACTGACAAACTCGGGGACGATTTCCTTCATCTTCCTAACCACGCCACTGCTGTTCTTCCTTTCGTTCAATGCAACAAGCTCATAGATAATACGCTTGGCGTATTCGTAGTCAACCGAGTTTACGCGGGCAATATGGATTTTATCGTGGTGGGTAGGCAACACCTTTTCACCATCGTTCAACAGCTCTTCATACAGCTTCTCACCGCTTCTCAATCCGGTATAGATGATTTCAACATCGATATCGGGCTTCAAGCCCGCTAGCTGAATCATCTTCCGTGCTAAATCAACGATTTTGACGGGCTTACCCATATCAAATACGTAGATTTCGCCACCTTGTCCCATCGTACCTGCCTCTAAAACAAGCTGCACGGCCTCGGGTATGGTCATAAAATACCGGGTGATTTCAGGGTGGGTCACCGTCAGCGGTCCGCCTTTTTCTATCTGCGCCCTGAAACGGGGGATGACGGATCCGTTCGACCCGAGTACATTCCCGAAGCGGGTGGTAATAAAACGCGTACCTTTCACCGTCGAACTCCGCCCCGACGCCGAATCAACGAACTGCAAGGACTGTTGACCATCAAGGCTCTGGGTGTAAATCTCGGCAATACGTTTCGAGGCTCCCATCACATTGGTGGGGTTCACGGCTTTATCCGTAGATATCATTACGAATTTCTTCACCCCGAAGAGGATCGACAGATCGGCGATGTTTTTCGTGCCACCGATATTGGTGCTCACCGCTTCTCCGGGATTACGTTCCATCATCGGCACGTGTTTATATGCTGCAGCATGGTAGACCAATTCGGGGCGGTAGTCATTGAAAATCTGATGCATCCGCTCCAGGTTCCGGATATCGGCAATGGCCACCACTACATTGCTGCTCGGAAACTTTTCCTCGATTTCCAGCTGGATCTCATGCATGGGCGACTCCGCTTGGTCGCAGAGCACAAGCACCTGGGGTTCGTAGCGCAATACCTGGCGGACAATCTCAGAACCGATGGAGCCGGCAGCCCCGGTAATCAAAATACGTTTGCCGCACAGGTCATCGCATATCTTGTCGTTATTGATCTTAATCGGTGCGCGCTGCAACAAGTCCTCGATACGAAGATTCTTAATCTGTTGCAACCGCAATCTTCCCGAAACCCATTCCGACGCCGGTGGGACGGTCAGCACTTTAATACCAAGCCGCAGACACCGTTCTACGATGACTTTCTTGTCGCGGCTTCCCAAATGATCTTTCACAAAAATCATCTGATCGATCGCATACCGGTCTTTCAACGCCGGCAAATCTTTCACATGGTAAACCCGCTTCCGTTCAATATAACTATTCAACTTACTGCGGTTGGTGTCAATAAAGCCAATGATAATAAACTTCGATTCCGTACTGTTCTCCAAGGCCTGTTTGGCCATCACTGCATTCTGGTCGGCCCCATAAATCAATACACGTACCGTATCTACATCCTGTGCTTTGCGCATCAATATGAAATAGATGTTTTTCACCGTAATCCGCAGCATGATGAGCAAGGACGTCGCAATGAAAAAATTGATGAGCATCACCAAACCCAATTGGGCATCGTGAATACCCAACAGTGGTCCGAGGATTAAAAAAACCACCATGAGATACGCTGCCGACGTAAATAACATCGCAGAAAATATCTTCAACATATCCCGCGTATCCGAATACCGGATCAAACCGGTATGTATACGCATGAGGAAAAAGACGGGCAACGCAATACCACTATACATTGCTGTATAGATAAAAAAATGCCCACGTACTATTTCGTGGAAATTAAATTGCTTGGCTATAAAATAAGATAGCGAAAACGACCAAGTTAATATCAGTAGATCCAGTAATAATATGGCCCAACGGGGTACTGTTTTGAAGCGAAGTATTAGTTCTTTCATGTAAGCCGGATAATGTAGCCCTTACCTGTTGGCATAAAAATCAGCCAAGCTTGCCCCACACTGCTACAATAAATATAGATAAATGATTAAAACACATTAATCTCCCACGCACGTTGCGATTCCAAATACTCAATAACCAGGCCAAAGAGTGGTATCGCATGCTACGTGAAGAACAACACAAATATAGCGGGTTTGTTTTCGCTAATATATACCTAATATTAGGTATTTTGTGTCTGCGCGTAGCCGTGAACAAAAAAAGGACATCGAATGTCCTTTTTAGTAAGCAATTTGTCCCGAAATCACCTATCCGTTAGATAACGCAGCGGCACCACTCACAATCTCTGTTAGTTCGGTGGTAATCGCCGCCTGGCGTGCTTGGTTGTAAGAGAGTTTCAGGGATTTGAGCAACTCACCGGCATTATCGGTAGCCTTATCCATAGCGGTCATCCGCGCGCCGTGCTCAGAGGCGTGCGAATCCAGCACCGCCTTATACAATTGCACCCGAATGGCCTTGGGGATGAGTTCTTCAACAATTTCCTCTTTGGAGGGTTCAATGATATAATCAACGGCAGTTTCCGATGCGTCGGAAACCTCCGCAGTAGGCAATAGCGGAAGCAACCGTTCGGTCGTCAGTATCTGAACGCCGGCATTCTTGAAGCGGTTATACACCAATTCTACCCGATCATATGCTCCTTCGGCAAAACCTTCCATGATGACTTCGGCAATCTTGGAGGTGTTTTCAAAATTAAGCGCCAGGAATAAATCATTATGATTGCCCACCACTTGGTAGTTGCGCTTCAGGTAATAATCTTGCGCACGTTTCCCAATGCCGATCACCCGCACATTCCCAGCATGTAATTGCTCGCTGTACCGCTCGGCTATCAGTTGGTTGGCCGTTTTTATCACGTTGGTGTTGAAAGCACCGGCCAAACCCCGGTTGGAAGCAATAACAACCACCAACACGTTATTGGGCTTACGGTCTACCGTATAAGGCGACGCTCCACTTTCCACACTGGCAGACACATTGGCCAAGATATCCCGAAGCTTCTCAGCATATGGACGCAATTGAACAATCGCATTCGTTGCCCGTTTGAGTTTGGCTGCCGAAACCATCTTCATCGCCTTCGTGATCTGCTGTGTAGACGTGACGGACGTAATCCGGTTCCTTACTTCTTTTAAGTTTGCCATTTTTTAGACACTAGACACTAGACTTTAGACACTAGACTTTAGACACTAGACCCGCTTCCCTTTTACACGTCTGTTGTCTGTTGTCTATTGTCTTACATCTAACTATTAATACTTATCTGCCAACTCTTTCGCAACCTTTTCCAACACACCCGTAAGTTCGTCGTTGTATTTTCCTTCTTTCAGGGCTTTCAACACTTCCGGATGACGTTGCTCCAGCTGTTGCAGGTACTCAGCTTCAAATTCCTTTACCTTATCTACAGGCACACTGCGGAATAATCCCCGCACACCGGCATAGATAATCGCTACTTGCTTTTCTACAGGCACCGGGGCGAACTGGCCTTGTTTCAGTATCTCCACGTTACGCACCCCTTTATCGAGCACGGCTTTGGTAGCCGCATCGAGATCGGATCCGAACTTGGAGAATGCCTCCAACTCGCGGTACTGGGCTTGGTCGAGTTTCAACGTACCTGCCACCTTCTTCATCGACTTGATTTGGGCATTACCACCTACACGCGAAACGGAAATACCTACGTTGATAGCTGGGCGTACACCTGCGTTGAACAGGTTGGATTCCAAGAATATCTGGCCGTCGGTAATGGAGATCACGTTGGTCGGGATATATGCGGATACGTCGCCAGCCTGGGTTTCGATAATCGGCAATGCCGTCAACGACCCCCCGCCTTTAACGAGCCCTTTAATCGAATCGGGCAAGTCGTTCATGTTTTGTGCAATGGCGTCGGAGCTATTGATTTTCGCTGCACGTTCCAGCAGACGGCTATGCAGGTAGAACACATCGCCCGGATACGCCTCGCGGCCCGGTGGGCGGCGCAACAGCAGCGACACTTCGCGATAAGCCACCGCTTGCTTGGACAAATCGTCGTAAATAATCAATGCGGGCCGACCGGTGTCGCGGAAGAACTCACCAATAGCGGCACCCGCCATGGGTGCATAAAACTGCATCGGCGCAGGGTCGGCAGCAGAAGCGGCCACAACAACCGTGTAAGGCATGGCACCACGCTCTTCCAAGGTGCGGACGATGTTGGCAACCGTGGAGTTCTTTTGTCCGACGGCAACATATATACAGAATACCGGCTCGCCGGCATCGTAAAATTCCTTTTGGTTGATGATGGTGTCGATACACACCGCCGTCTTGCCCGTTTGGCGGTCGCCGATAACCAATTCCCGCTGGCCACGGCCGATGGGAATCATGGCATCGATTGCTTTGATACCGGTTTGCAGCGGCTCATTCACCGGCTGGCGATAGATAACACCCGGTGCCTTCCGCTCAATAGGCATTTCGTAGGTGTCGCCCACAATAGGACCTTTGCCATCAATAGGCTCACCCAAGGTATTCACCACCCGGCCCAACATGCCTTCACCTACCTTGATAGAGGCAATCCGGCGCGTACGCCTGATGGTATCGCCCTCTTTGATCTCGTCGGACTTCCCAAGCAATACCACACCCACATTATCCTCCTCGAGATTCAATACAATGCCTTGCAATCCGTTGTCAAATTCGACCAATTCACCGGACTGGACTTTCGTTAAGCCGTAAATCCGTGCAATACCGTCGCCAATCTGCAGTACGGTACCGACTTCTTCAAGCTCCGCTTCTGATTTAAAGCTCGACAATTGTTCTCTCAAAATTGCCGATACTTCATCGGGTCTTACCTCTATCATCTTATTTGTATTAGGGGTTTCTTTTATTATTTGCTGTTTGCTTTTTTGCTGTTTGCTTTTTGCAGTTTGCGGTATGCCTATGTCTGTTGTCTCGCGTCTGTTGTCTAACGTCTCAGCCAACTACCTGCGTTTCAAAATGGCGCTTCAGTTTATTTAACTTGCCGCTGATGCTGGCGTCGATCTGCTTGTCGCCCACGTTTACCACAAACCCGCCGATCAGTGAGGAGTCTACCGTGTTCCGTAATACGACCTCGGCATTGATCTCACTGGCAATTACTTTTTGCAATGCGTCCAAGTTATTCGCAGAAAGTTTGGTGGCCGAAACCACCGTGGCATGTACAATACCCTTCACTTCGTTGTACTCGCGGATAAACTCACGTGCTGTGGCGTATAGGATACCGGCCCGGCCCTTTCGAACCATGATATGGAAAAAAGCAACGATGGAAGGGTGTATTTTATCACCAAACAACGCATCGAGGATATTACGCTTTTTATCCTGTTTCATGATGGGGTTCTTCAATACAGCTTGCAGTTCGCTATTGGCACGTAACGTGCCAATAAACTGGTCCATATCCTTTTTAACCACCTCAAGGTTTCCTTGCTCCTGTGCCAGGTCAATGAGTGACTTGGCATACCGCGACGCAACTTTAAACTCAGACATATCGTTCTTGCTCTTGCCTCTGATCGAGTTAATTTAACTTTACGTCCTTCAACAGGTCGACCACCAATGCCTCCTGCTGTTGTTCGTTTTCAAACTCCCTTTGGAGTACTTTGCGCGCAATGTCTAACGATAGCGACGACACTTGGTTTTTTACCTCCGCCAATGCCTGTTTCTTCTGGTCGTCGATCTCCTTCCGCGCTTGGTCAATGAGCTTGGCACCTTCTGCCTGGGCAAGCACCTTTGCGTCAGCAACCAATTGATCTTTCAATTCCTTTGCTTCTTTCAGGATCACATCCCGTTCGGCCCGGGCAGCTTTAAGGAGCTGCTCGTTCTCGTTAGTGAGCCGCGCCATTTCATCCTTTGCCTTCTCGGCCGACGCCAACGCACTTTCTATCGATTGTTCGCGTTCACCAATGGCTTCCATGATGGGCCTCCAAGCAAATTTCCGCAACAACAGCAACAGCAGGAAGAACGCTATCAGGGTCCAAAAAACCAATCCTATACTCGGATTACCAATATCAAAACTCATATACGATGTTAAATTTGATTCTGTTTAAATGAAGGCCGAACAACGGACCAACCGTCGGCTGTCCGGCCTTCTATTCAGTGCTTTGTAGGATTAATTTAATCCCATCAAAGAAACCACGACTGCAAACAGGGCAACACCTTCGATGAGGGCCGCTGCAATGATCATCGCAGTCTGAATTTTAGAAGCAGCTTCGGGCTGACGGGCAATACCTTCCATGGCTTTGCCACCAACCTGTCCGATACCGAGTCCGGCACCGATAACTGCTAATCCGGCACCAATTGCCGCAATTGAACCTACCATAACAAATTGAATTTAATGTATATTATATATAGTGTAAACTCCTTAATGATGCTCTTCTACGGCCATGCCGATAAACAGGGCTGTGAGCAACGTAAATATAAATGCCTGCAAAACACCGACAAGTAGTTCCAATACGTTCATAAACAATACAAACGCCAATGAAACCGGCGCAATGGCCAACGACTTGAAGACAAAGATCAGTGAAATAAGGCTCAAAATAATGATGTGTCCCGCCGTAATATTAGCGAACAAACGAATCATCAGTGCGAACGGCTTGGAGATAACGCCCACCAATTCCACTGGAATCATGATGGGGTATAACCACCAAGGTACATCCGGTGCCAAAATGTGTTTCCAATAGTACCTATTACCGTTGATGTTGACGACAATCAATACGATAAACGCCAATACGAATGTCACCGCGATATTGCCGGTTACGTTGGCCGCCCCTGGGAAAATAGGAATCAATCCCAACAGGTTATTAATCCAGATGAAAAAGAAAATCGTTAACAAGAGCGGCATAAACCGTGCGTAACGATGACCAATATTAGGCCGCGCAATGTCATCGCGTACGAAAAGGATGATCGGTTCAATGAGCGATTGGAAACCTTTGGGCGCCTTTCCTTCGCGCTTTTTGTATGCACGGGCTACCGAAGAGAAAATCAGCACCAGTAAAAACACCGACAAGAATATGGCAGCCACGTTCTTGGTGATGGAAAAATCCCATACCTTCTTTGATGCCGCTTCATCCACGGTCCCATTTGCACCTACTACCTGTATTTTCTTTTTATCTACTAACCGGTAGGTATAGTGTTTCCCCTGGTAGTCGTGCTCGCCGTGGTGAAACTGGGAAGACAGGAAGAACTCAAACCCTTTATCGGTGTAAAGAATTACCGGAAGCGGAAGTGAATAATGACCCACAATGTGCCAGTCATGGGCATCGGCGATATGCTCCATAATCACCTCGGTGGGCTTAAATTCTTCTTCACCATGCACTTCGTGGGCGACCGAAGCAGCGGCTGTAGTGGTGGAATCGGCAGTTTGTGCAACGGAAAAGGTTGTAAAAACGGCGAAAATAGCAATGAAGCTGATTTTTTTTGAGTCGAAAAAGTGCCTAAAATCCATCTATTCCCAATTTTTTACGTCTGATTTTGGTCGCGCAAGTTACGCAACAAACAGCTAACTTCAAAGGCTGTAAACAAGAAATATAGCGAAAAAAAGTTGACCGCTGTAAGCATCTTATTCTCAGGGTATTTTATTATCAATACGGCCACCGCAATCAAACAGGCCAGTAGCTTCAGGAAAAGCCCGCCAATTAGGCTCAGAATAGACATTTCCCCCCCCCTTCGGATACCGAGGTCGCTCAATAGATAAGCTAATAACGTGGTAGCAAATACCACCACAAAAAGCAACCAGAAGTGGGGGCTCAAAACGGGCGTACTTTTGAATATGATCGGCAGTGCTGCGGCGATCCCCGCGATGATCAATGAAAATCCGTGGAAATAAAAGATGAAACGTAACAGGGGCATGGCTATACCGTTATTTCTCCTTTAAACACAAATTTGGCGGGGCCCTCCAGGAATACATCGGTAAAGCGGCTCCCGTTTTTATGGAAGCGTATGGTGAGGTTGCCACCAGCCACCCGGATAGGGATGGCCAATGGGCCGTCCTGTCCCTCATGTGCGGCCATGGCGATGGCTACTGCCGTAGCTCCCGTGCCACAGGCCAGTGTCTCGTCTTCCACACCGCGCTCATAGGTTCGCATAAAATACCCGGCCCCCTCCGCTTCTACAAAATTCACGTTAATGCCTTCCGACCGGTAACGCTCGCTGTTACGCACACGGCGTCCCTCCGCAACGACGGGGAAGTCGGCCAATCCATCCACAAGTGCTACATAATGCGGAGACCCTGTGTCGAGCACATAAGCTTCTCCATGGCGTTCAATAGCGTCCACATCAATCATTTGCAGACGCACGGTGCCTTGTTGACTGTCGATATCGGCCCGATGTTGTCCGTCTACTGCCAAAAAGTCGGTCGTTTCGCCAATTATTCCTTGATCTTTCGCGAACGCAACGATACACCGCCCTCCATTACCGCACATGCTCCCCTCCCGGCCGTCTGCGTTGAAATACACCATCTCGAAATCGTACCCATCTACATCTTGCAACAACATCAGCCCGTCGGCACCAACACCAAATCGCCGATCGCACAAACGGCGCACCAAATCAGTGTTATCCCTATCAAACAAGAGGTTACGGTTATCAACGATAACGAAATCGTTGCCTGCGCCTTGGTATTTATAAAACGTATAAGTTGCCATGTATTTCCGTTAGCGGGTCAAAGGTAGGTATATCCGTTCAATAATTCATCACGGGCTGTCGGGTAGCTTCCGCGATGTCGCTTTAACATTATTTAACAGAAAAGTATGCCCTCCCACTTGCTTTCGCATGCCAAATGGTATTACATTTGAGCATATTTGTGCGAGCCCAGCATTTTTCGAACCCACTCTTAGCTTCGAAGCATCCGTTGGTGCGTTTAAGGACAAATTGTATTTATATAGTAAAATTAAAGGATACGAAATGAAAAAATTAGGATTAACATTGTTAACCGCACTGGTAGGAGGCTTGATTGCTGTGGGCGGTTATAAACTATTTGAAAGCAAGCAGGAAAACAAGATGTCGTTTGAAGAACGGCAGGAGTTGCATTACGCCAATAATCCCGTGCCTAATGTAGTCTCTTCAACAGGAAATCCTGATTTCACCCAGGCGGCGGCGATGGTGGCCCCGGCCGTGGTGCACATCACCACAACCTACCCCGGCAGGTCAAGGGGTCAGGCGGCACCGATGGATCTATTCGAAGAGTTTTTCGGCATGCCACGGCAGCGGCAGCCGCAACGGCAACGACCTGTTCAAGCCACCGGATCGGGCGTCATCATCTCCCAAGATGGTTACATCGTGACGAACAACCACGTGGTGGAAGATGCGAACAAAATTGAAGTGCAGTTGACCGACAAACGGCTCGTTGAAGCCAAAATCATCGGCCGCGACCCCAATACCGATCTGGCTTTGATCAAAATCAACGAAGAGGGACTTCCTTTCGTCAAATTCGGCGACTCGGATAAAGTCCGCATCGGCGAATGGGTATTGGCCGTGGGTTACCCGCTAGGGCTGGAGTCAACCGTAACCGCAGGGATCGTCAGCGCGACCGGCCGTTCCACGGGCATCATCGCCCGTGAACTGCAACAACGGCAGTACCAACAGCGCGGAGGATATCCGCAATCGGATGATGAACCTATCGTTAATACGGCTGTCGAATCATTTATACAAACAGACGCCGTTATCAATAAAGGGAATAGCGGTGGACCGCTGGTCAACGCATCGGGCGAGCTGATCGGCATCAACTCCAACATCATGACGCCCACGGGCACGTACGCCGGGTATGGCTTTGCAGTGCCGGTTAACCTGGTCAAGAAAATCGCCGATGACTTCATCAAATTCGGCCGGGTTAAGCGCGGCTTGATCGGCATCACGTTCCGCGAACTCAATCCTGCAGCGGCAGAAGAACTGGAAATCAGCGACGTGAACGGGCTGTACATCATCGATGTGGTAGAAGACGGTGCGGCAAAAGAGGCTGGCCTCAAGGCCGGAGACATCGTTACCAAACTCGATGGGCGTACGATTACTTCCTCATCAGATCTGCAGGAACGTATCTACCGCCTACGTCCGGGCGACAAGGTAAAACTCACCTACAAACGCGACGGCAAAGAGCGTGATGTAACCGTTACGTTAAAGGAAGACACTAATGCATCCGAACGCGAAGAGGAGTCTGAAACCGCAGCTAAGCGGAGTGCAACCGAACTCTACAATCAATTGGGAGCAGGCTTTGTGCCCGCCACAGATGCCAAGAAAAAGGAGTTGGGCGTTTCTTCCGGCGTTACGGTTACGCAAGTACATGAAGGCGGGTGGTTCGACTACCAGAATATCAGACGCGGGCAAGTGATTACCCATATCAACGATGTTCCTGTCAACTCACCAGACGAGGTGGAAAGCGCACTTGCCAAAACCCAGCGTGGCATGATTAAGGTAACCATCGTTCCCCAACGCGGGGCGGTAAGCACCATCAGCGGACCGGTCGATTACCGTTAGCGGAGCATCCGCATACCAATTAAAACAGGAAAGGCGCCTCATCGGCGCCTTTCCTGTTTTAATAATACGTTTAAAATACGTCTCTTTTAGCAGTACTCGTCGAAAGCAGCTACTAGGTTATCGGCGATCATCTGTGCCGGACGGCCTTCAATTTGGTGACGCTCAATCATGTGCACCAGTTTGCCGTCTTTGAACAACGCCATGGCGGGCGATGATGGCGGATAAGGCAACATGTAATCGCGCGCCTTGTCTACAGCATCTTTCTCCATACCAGCAAATACGGTAACCGTCTTGTCCGGATGTTTCTCATTCTTGATGGCCGCCACCGCCGCTGGGCGAGCATTGGCCGCCGCACAACCGCAAACGGAGTTAACCACCACAAATACGGTCCCTTCCTGTTTGATGGCCGTATCTACCTCTTCGGGGGTTTTTAATTCTTCGAAACCTACATTGGTAAGTTCACTGCGCATCGGCGCTACTAAGTATTCCGGATACATTGCTTCGTCCTTTCTGTTAGTGTCTACTTAAAATATAGTTGCAAAGATACCACGTGAACAGGCGGAAAGCAAATCACCAATTTCAGTTCATTGTCAATTTTTAACGGCAAGCTACCAAGTAAGTTTGAATATCACCGTCAAAACCAATACTTTTGCAGTTCACAAAACAATACAATATGTCATCGATAGACACCACTTATGTACCTTATAAGGTAAAAGATATCAACTTGGCTGCGTGGGGCCGTAAAGAAATTGAGTTGGCCGAAGCCGAAATGCCCGGCCTGATGGCGCTCCGCGCGGAGTTCGGTGCCGCCAAGCCCTTGGCTGGTGCCCGTATCGCGGGCTGCCTGCACATGACCATCCAAACGGCTGTTCTCATCGAAACCCTTATTGAACTGGGTGCCGAAGTGAGCTGGTCATCGTGCAACATCTTTTCCACGCAAGACCATGCCGCCGCTGCCATTGCTGCAGCAGGTATTCCGGTATATGCCTGGAAAGGTATGACCGAAGACGAGTTCAACTGGTGTATTGAGCAAACGCTGTTCTTCGGCGAAGACCGCCAGCCGCTCAACATGATATTGGATGATGGCGGCGACCTCACCAACATGGTTTTTGATAAATTCCCCGAACTGATCCCCGGCATCAAGGGCCTTTCCGAAGAAACCACCACGGGAGTACACCGGTTATACGAACGGATGAAGAACGGCACCCTGCATCTCCCGGCGATCAACGTAAACGACTCGGTGACTAAATCTAAGTTCGATAATAAATACGGTTGCCGCGAGTCGCTCGTCGACGCCATCCGTCGCGCAACGGACCTGATGCTGGCCGGCAAGGTGGCTGTAGTGGCCGGATACGGCGACGTAGGCAAAGGATCGGCCGAATCGCTGAGCAGTGCCGGTGTACGGGTTATCGTTACCGAGATCGACCCGATCTGTGCCTTGCAAGCTGCCATGGAAGGCTACGAAGTGAAGAAGTTTGCCACTGCCGTTAAAGAAGCAGACATCGTGGTGACGACAACAGGTAACCGCGACATCGTCCGCGGCGAGCATTTCCAAGCGATGAAAGATAAAACCGTGGTATGCAACATCGGCCATTTCGACAACGAGATTGATGTGGCCTGGCTGAATAATAATTACGGCGACACCAAAGTGGAAATAAAGCCGCAGGTGGATAAGTACACCATCGACGGCAAGGACGTCATCCTATTGGCCGAGGGCCGCTTGGTTAACCTGGGATGTGCTACGGGCCACCCCTCGTTTGTAATGAGCAACTCCTTTACCAACCAAACGCTGGCCCAGATCGAATTGTGGACCAACACGGCAAACTACGAAAACAAAGTATACACCCTCCCGAAACACCTCGATGAGAAAGTAGCTCGGTTACACTTAGCCAAAATCGGCGTGGAGCTGGAGGAGTTGGAACCGTACCAAGCGGAATATATTGGCGTGCCGGTAGAAGGGCCTTATAAGCCCGAGCATTATCGGTATTAACCATTCGCTTTTCTGCCAATTTGCTTTTTTGCGAATTGCTGATTGTTATCTTTACACGAATACAAAGCCGTCCATCCGGGCGGCTTTTTTTATTTATAGAAATTTTCGAACTGCTTCCCAAGCATTTTCATACCGCTGTTCGTCCAAACCCGATACAACGACGTAATTGGCATCAATGGTTTTCAATTCGTTGTGCCATACTCCCATGAAATGTTCGCGCAGCTTTGGGAAATCCCGCAGCGGATCATCTACCCAGGGCAGGTCGATATCCATCAGTAAATACAAATCATAGTGGTCGGTACCCAGTGCATGCAGTACTTCATCCGGCGTATGCCCGAAGAGGTGGTCGCACCAGATTTTGATGGTGAGGAACATGGTGTCGCAAACCAATACATTGTTCTGTGCCAGCGGTACCAAGCTACGTTCCAACGCAACCTGGCCGTAGAACATGTTCATTTCATCCTGCAAGGTGTATTCCCGGTTCAGGTGGCGGCAATATTCACGGGCATACTCGGGTACGCATACCGTACCCAGTTGCCGCGCCAATTGCTCCGCAACGGTGGATTTGCCGGTGGATTCAGGGCCAACAACGGCTATTTTGATGAGCTGCTTTTTGCATTTTACCATATGCAAACGTAAAAATTGCCATTGGCTTCTTCAACCAATGGCAATCATTTAACGGGCCAACCCGCTTATTTTTAAAATACGTACCGAGCCGTTATACCACCGTTCGCGTAAAAGCTGTTGTAGTAATCATAACCACTTACAATGGTGATCGTCGGCCTGATATCAGCAGAGAACGCAAAAGGTGCGTTTTTCAACTTGTAATCTACACCGCCCGTAGGAAAAATACCAGCATTGAACCCACTTCTTTCATCAAAGTTTGAGAACGTGTTGGACAATACCGCGCCACCACCTACAAACCATTTAAACCCTTCAATATCGCCGATAGGGAAATGGTGCTGATAAGCGCCGGAGAGAGAAAGGTTTGTCCACTTCATTCCTGCCACCGAATAAGGGCGGATACCCAAATCGAACTCCAATGCAGCCGGCTCGCTGATAAAGGTTTTGAATGCAGCAGCAACGACGTCGTAGTACCCCGATCCTAACCGGAGACCGATGGAATTCTTGTAATCACTCTGGGCCGATGCTGTGAAAGCAAACGCAACAAACAGGGACAATAATGTCAATTTAATTTTCATGGCTTTAACTTTATGATATAAATACAATACAATAAACGCCCAAAAGTAAGATATTCCCCGGTTAGCAAAAAATAATTTATATCGAAGGATAAAAAAATACCTAAAAATAGGTAGTGGAGAATGAAAATTGGCACACGACGCGAATGTTATTTAAATTATCCATCGTTTATTCCATTAAAAAACATACCTTTGCACTCCGACAAAACGTTCGGAAAAATGCCCAGAAACACTTCCATCAAATCGGTTCTAATTATTGGCTCAGGCCCTATCGTTATCGGACAGGCCTGCGAATTTGACTATTCGGGATCACAAGCCGCCCTTTCACTCAAGGAGGAAGGGATTGAAGTATCCATCATCAATTCCAATCCGGCCACCATCATGACCGACAATGTGATTGCCGATCATATTTATCTATTACCGCTGACCTGCGAAAGCATCGAACAGATTCTGCAAGAGCAACAAATTGACGCCGTACTGCCCACCATGGGTGGCCAGACCGCGCTCAACCTGTGCATCGAGGCTTCGGAGCGGGGGCTGTGGGAAAAGTATAATGTGCAGGTTATCGGCGTGGACGTAGCGGCCATCGAAAAAACCGAGAACCGGGAAGAATTCCGCAAGCTGATGGTCGAAATCGGCGTTGGCGTTGCCACATCCAAAATCGCCAATTCTTTCCTTGAGGGGAAGGAAGCAGCGCAAGAAATCGGATTTCCGCTGGTTATACGGCCCTCTTACACACTTGGCGGCACCGGAGGCGGTTTCGTACATAAGAAAGAGGAGTTCGAAGCAGCACTCAGTCGCGGATTGCAGGCCTCGCCCACACACGAAGTGCTGGTAGAACAAGCTGTATTGGGCTGGAAAGAGTTTGAGTTGGAGTTGCTGCGCGACGGCGCCGATAATGTGATCATCATCTGTACCATCGAGAATTTCGACCCGATGGGCGTACACACCGGCGATTCGATCACCGTGGCACCGGGCATGACCTTGAGCGATCGTTGCTACCAGGAAATGCGCAACCAGGCCATCATGATGATGCGCGCCATTGGCAACTTTGCCGGCGGCTGTAACGTACAGTTTTCAGTCAACCCCGAAAATGAAGACATCATTGCTATCGAAATCAACCCGCGCGTATCGCGCTCGTCGGCACTGGCCTCGAAAGCAACAGGATACCCCATCGCCAAAATCGCTTCGAAGCTGGCCATTGGCTATAACCTGGATGAAATCGAAAACCAGATTACCAAGAATACGTCGGCCTATTTCGAGCCTACGCTGGATTATGTGATCGTAAAGGTACCCCGTTGGAACTTCGCCAAGTTTAAGGGAGCGAACCGCGAACTTGGCCTGCAGATGAAATCGGTAGGCGAGGTAATGGCCATCGGCCGCACGTTCATCGAAGCCTTGCAGAAAGCCTGCCAGAGCCTCGAAACGGGTCGCCACGGCCTCGGTGCAGACGGCAAACAGCTGCGCAACCTGGAGGAAATCATGTATAGCCTGGAGCATCCCAGCAGCGACCGCCTCTTCCACATCAAGGATGCCTTCGAACTGGGTGTACCGTTGGAGTCTATCCGCAAAGCGACCAATATCGACAAATGGTTCCTCGTGCAAATACAAGAGTTGGTAGCCCTCGAAACGGAATTGCGCCGCTATCAACTCAATAATATCCCCAAAGATTTCTTCATTACGCTCAAGCAAAAGGGCTACTCGGACGAGCAGATCGCTTGGTTGCTCACCAACGTATCTGAAGACGACGTCTATAACAGACGGAAGGAATTGGGCATCCGTAGGGTGTACAAGATGGTAGATACCTGCGCAGCGGAGTTTCCCGCACAAACGCCTTACTACTATTCTACCTTCGAAGAAGAAAACGAATCGGTCGTATCCGATAAGAAAAAAATCATCGTGCTTGGCTCAGGCCCCAACCGCATTGGCCAGGGTATCGAGTTCGACTACTCCTGTGTGCACGGCCTACTGGCCGCCAAGGAGGCCGGCTACGAGTCGATCATGGTCAATTGCAATCCCGAAACGGTATCGACCGACTTCAACATGGCTGATAAGCTCTACTTCGAGCCGGTCTACTGGGAGCATGTGCGTGAGATCATCGAACTGGAAAAGCCCGAAGGGGTTATCGTACAGCTGGGCGGACAAACGGCCCTGAAGATGGCCGAGCAACTCGAATCCAACGGCATCAAGATTATCGGTACTTCTTTCCACAACATGGACCTCGCCGAAGACCGCGGCCGCTTCTCCGACTTACTTAAATCATTGGATATCCCCTACCCCAAATATGGCGTGGCGGAGAGTGCGGAAGAAGCACTCGAGGTAGCCAAAAATGTAGGATACCCGGTACTCGTCCGGCCGAGCTACGTGCTCGGCGGCGAGCGGATGAGCATCGTCATCAACGACGACGAGCTGGAAACCGCGGTGGTGAAACTCTTGCGTAACCTACCCGGCAACCGGGTGCTGATCGACCATTTCCTCGACCGGGCCGAAGAGACAGAGTCTGATTCCATCTGCGACGGGGAAGATGTGCATATCATCGGCATGATGGAACATATTGAACCGGCGGGTATCCACTCCGGCGATTCGAGCGCGGTACTGCCGCCTTTCAGCCTGTCTGAAAACGTACAGCGCAAGATGGAGGAATACACCATCAAACTCGCCAAGGCCCTGAATGTACGTGGCTTGCTCAATATCCAGTTTGCCGTAAAGGATGAAAAAGTATACGTCATCGAAGCCAATCCCCGGGCATCGCGTACGGTGCCGTTCATCGCCAAGGCTTATGACGTACCTTACGTCAATATCGCCACGAAGGTGATGTTGGGCGCCAACAAACTCAAGGACTTCAACATTGAACGCAAACTGAAGGGCTACGCCATCAAGGAACCGATTTTCTCGTTCGATAAATTCCCCGATGTCGACAAGCAACTCGGCCCAGAGATGAAATCCACTGGTGAAGCCATCCGCTTCATCAAGGACTTAGAAGATCCGTTTTTCCGCGAGATGGTTGCCAAGAAGTCGATGTACCTCAGCAAATAGAAGCGCATTGTAAAAAACGCAGCGCCCCGATGCCACCACAGGTACCGGGGCTTTTTTGTATCCGCCTCGACCGGCGTGTAGGAATCAACAGCGCTCTACCACCTGTATATCACCCAGAGATAAAGCCGATGGATTCTCGTCGCGCAGCGACCGGCCTAGCGTGCCGAGCACCGGGACCCCGTTTACATAATGCTGGATATAATACGTGCCTTTGTAGGCATGCTCCTGCAAGAAGCCAACCATCTCCCGAAGGTCGTCGTGCGTAATCAATTCGCTATGCACCGTAGTGCGTACCTCAAACGCCACTTTAGAACGGTTTAGCAGGGCCAGGCTTTCGGCGAATTGGAGGAACAGCTCCGATTGGGTAATCGGTTGGTATCGACGTTCAAGCGCCTTGAAATCCAGAGCGACATAATCGACCAATTGCTGCGCGATCAACGTCTTCAACACCGTTGGCCGTGAACCGTTGGTATCTACTTTTACACTAAATCCGTATCCCTTGGCCGCCTCCAATAGGGGGAAAATCGTGGGGTGCAACGTACACTCCCCTCCACTTAACACGACGCCCTGCAACAAACCCCTTCGCGACCGGAGGAACTCCAGCGCCTTCGCAATGGACATGCGGCCCTTCCCTAGCACGATGTCGGGATTGTAGCAGTACACGCAGCGCATGTTACAGCCTGCAAACCAAAAGATGCAGGCTGTCTTACCGGGGTAATCCAATAACGTAAAGGGCGTGATGCTATAGATGGGTGTCTGCACGACGTTCGGTGAAGTGCGTCCGTTGCCGATGTTCCCCTTTCTTTCCGATATTGAAACTCTCGACCGGACGGTGGTATCCCATTACCCGTGTGTAAACCAAGCATTTGCTTCGTTTCTCCTGGTTTTGCTGCAAAACCAGGTCATGTTGCTGTTGTGTATCCATTTTCTATTGTATGTTGGTGAGTTGCTAAAATGTCATCATCGCATTTCGGGCAGTATTCGTGCTCGCCGTTGAGGTATCCGTGTACCGGGCAGATGCTGAATACCGGCGTAACAGTAATATAGGGCAGTTTGAAGCTGCTGATCACCGTGCGCACGAAATTCCGGCAGGCATCGGGCGAGCTGAGCCGCTCATTCATGTACAGGTGCAATACCGTTCCGCCGGTATACTTGCACTGCAGGTTGTCTTGCAGCAGCAATGCTTCAAACGGGTCTTCCGTATAATCGACCGGCAGCTGCGAGCTGTTGGTGTAGTAAATATTTTCGCCCTGACCGGCTTGCAGGATGTCGGCGAACCGCTTTTTGTCTTCCTTGGCGAAGCGATAGGTCGTCCCCTCGGCTGGCGTGGCCTCCAGGTTATACAGGTTGCCCGTGCTTTCTTGGAATTCGCGCATGCGCATGCGGATGTGTTCGAGGATGGCGGTGGCGAATGCCATCCCTTCGTCCGAAACGATGTCGTGCCGGTCGGCCGAGAAATTACGGATCATCTCATTCATGCCATTGACGCCGATGGTCGAAAAATGATTCTGGAAATGCGGAAGGTAACGTTTCGTATAGGGATACAATCCCCTGTCGTAGAGTTCCTGGATGAACGCCCGCTTTTTCTCCAAGGTAGATTTTGCCAGTTGGAGCCAATGGTCGAGCTGCTGGTACAGGCCGGCCTTGTCGCCCTTGTACAGGTAGCCCAGCCGCGCCATGTTGATGGTGACCACACCGATGCTGCCCGTCATCTCGGCACTTCCAAACAGGCCGTTCCCCCGCTTGAGCAGCTCTCGTAAATCCAGCTGCAACCGGCAACACATACTCCGCACCGCATTGGGTTTGTAGGCTTCTGGATTTTCCACGCGGTTGCCCGCTTCGTCGAGCATATACTGGCTACCCACGAAGTTCTGGAAGTAGGATGACCCGATTTTGGCGGTGTTCTCGAACAGGAGCGTGGCATTCTCGCTTTGCCAATCGAAATCTTCCGTGATGTTGACGGTGGGAATGGGGAAGGTAAACGGTTGCCCATTGGCGTCGCCCTCGGTCATAACCGTATAGTAGGCTTTGTTGATTATATCCATTTCGGGTTGGAAATGTTTGTAGCACAGGTCTTCCAATACTTCAACCCCCCGTTCACGCGCCAAACGCCGTAGGGTCTCCTCATGCAACCCTTCGAAAAGATGTATTTCCCGTCTGGTGGGTATTTGGTCCCTGAGGTCTTCCGGCACATTCCAATCGAGCGTGATATTGGTAAAGGGCGATTGCCCCCACCGTGCCGGCACGTTAACGTTGTACACAAAACTGCGTATGGCCTTCAGCACATCGGTATAGGGCAACTGGTCTTTGAACACGTAGGGAGCCAAGTAAGTATCGAACGAACTGAAGGCCTGGGCACCGGCCCACTCGCTCTGCAAGATGCCCAGGAAATTGGCCATCTGCCCCAGGGCCTCCCGGAAATGGGACGGTGGTCGGCTCTCTACCCGGCCCCGTACGCCATTGAACCCTTCGTTGAGCAATACGCGCAGGCTCCATCCGGCACAGTAGCCCGTGAGGCAATCCAGGTCGTGGATGTGGATATCGCCGTTCCGGTGGGCATATCCCTCTTCCTTACTATACACCTTATCCAACCAATAGTTGGCAATCACCTTACCAGCGGTATTATTTATCAATCCGGCGCTGGAATAAGAAACGTTGGCGTTGGCGTTGATGCGCCAATCGGTCTGGGTGATGTACTCCGCGATGGTCTGTGTGCTATCTACATAAGTCGTGTCTTCGTTAAAACCATGGATGTGCTCACGCTGTAACTTCCGCGTATGGCGGTACAACATGAAAGAGCGCATGGCTTCGAAGTGCTGCCTTTCGTAGAGGGCCTTTTCGATGCGGTCCTGGATTTCTTCCACCGCCCAGGTATCCTTGTGGTCCAACGATGCCATCACAGCGTTGTACACTTCCCCGTCTAGCTGAAGGGATACGCTTTCGAAGCCCTTTGCAATGGCGTCTTCGATTTTATAGGGTACAAATGGCTCGTAGGCCCCACTTCGTTTGATGACGTATTTTTCCATGCTGTTCCTATGGTTATTGTGAGACACAAAATTAGGCCCAACCCACAGGTTTACTTTATGACCGTACGCACAATCGGCAGAAAAAGATATGCACACCGCAGGCAAAATGTGGAAATCCTCACCCCATCGTGTATTGATAATCCTATTGTCAAAATGCGGAATCCATTGCGACATCACTTAAATTAACCCTACTTTCGCCGGCGCACGGGATAGGGTCTCATATTTTGACATGGTAAAGGAGCAAACAGCCTTAACGGCGCGATGGAATAAAATCATTTTGTTAATTGGCATTATCCTGGTAGCCACTAATCTACGGGCGCCGATTACCAGTGTGGGGCCGGTGGTCCCACAGATTCAAGATGCTTTGGGACTGTCCAACACATTGGCAGGCCTCATCACCACCATCCCGCTATTGGCGTTCGCCGTACTGTCGCCGGTCGCCTCCAAACTCGCCGATAAGTGGCACATTGAAACGCTGCTTTGGGCGGCGATATGGGCCATTGGGTTGGGGTTGCTCGTCCGGGCATCGTCGAACATCGCGTTGCTGTTTTCTGGCGCGGCACTCGTAGGGTGTGGTATCGCATTTGGCAATGTGCTCGTACCCCCGTTTATCAAACAGCGGTTTCCACAAAAGATCGGCTTGGTGACTGGCATTTATAGTGTTGCAATGAACATTACGGCATCGCTAGCGTCCGGATTCAGTATCGCCATTGGTCATTGGACAGGTCAGGGTTGGAAGGGGTCCATCGGTGTTTGGCTTGTCTTTTCCGTCATTGCGATCATCTTTTGGGCTCCGCAATTGAAGCGTCGTTCGGACGATGCATCAGCCGATCGGTCCGTGATTCGTCAGCACACGGGCACATCGATGCTGCGGTCGCGGCTCGCCTGGCTCATCACCATTTTTATGGGGCTCCAGTCGCTGCTTTTCTATTGCGCTATTGCTTGGCTGCCCGTGGTGCTACAGGACTGGGGCATGGCGTCCGAAACGTCGGGATGGATATTATCGTTCATCCAGTTCACCCAATTGCCCATCATGTTTATAGGGCCCATCATCATCGGACGGATGAAGGACCATACGCCGCTGATATGGTTTATCGGTGGTACATTGGCACTGAGTGTAGTGCTGATTATTGGCTGGCGCACGCAGTTCATCATCCCTGCGGTGATCCTTTTCGGACTGGGCTCGGGGTTGGCCTTTAGCCTCGTCATGATGTGGTTTGTTCTCCGAACGCGGACCACCCGCGAGGCTGCCCGCATTTCGGGCATGGCGCAGTCTTTCGGCTATGCCCTTGCTGCCGCAGGTCCGCCGCTCTTTGGTGCGCTATACGACTGGGTGGGGAACTGGGAAATCCCTTTTCTCCTGCTTGCCGCAGCCACTATTGTGCTATCTATTACGGGCATGAAGGTGGCCAAGCCGCAGCTGATCGACGGTTAGTATACGCATATGCCGATAAAAATGACGGATGTCATTTCTCGCACCGATTCTTTCGTTATCTTTGTTGCGAATGCTTAAGGCAAGAAAGTAAACAGACTTTGATACGTTTTTGTGCATATATCCTGTTTGTCGCGCTGACACTGCAATCGTTCTATCGCAGTATCATGGCTGTGGAGTATCAAATCCACTTGCCCGACTATATCGCGAAATGTATCAATAAAGACAAACCTCAACTTCATTGCGATGGCCAGTGTGTGTTGATGAAGAAAATAGAAGAAAAAGAGGATAAGGAGGCAAAGAAGAATGTAGTGCTATACGAATACAGTTCGCTGTATGTGCATAACGGGCGTATCGCACTCACCTTGCCCCAGCCGCGGGAAGTAATTGACCAAAACCATTTTTCACCTTACCTTATTGACTACGGGTTTAATTACCACACCGCCGTATTCCGTCCCCCCATTAGCTAGCCTTATCCATAGGGTATAGCTTAAGGTTGTTCCAACCATCGTTCACCAGACATTCGTTAACAACGACATGAAAGAATTATTATTTTTTCTTGGTGCGGTGTGCTTCGCGGCACTATCGTGTACCAAAGAAAAAACGGATTACGAAGGGGTTACCGATTCGGTTACTCCCGGCCATAACGTGTTTAAAGAGGCCGCCAACATCCATATTGGAGGCTACGATATCAGCGTGGAGGCACTGCACGGTGCTTTCTATAAGGGTTACAATGAAATCCGTGTGAAAATCACGGATAACACAACGAACGGGAAGGTTGATGTTGCTGACGTCACCTTTTTGCCCATCACAACCGATGCCGACGGCGGAACCGGCTCTTGTCCGCATCGATACGAGTTGGCGTACAGGCCCGATAGCAACGATTATTCGGGCTATTCGGTCTTTACAGGTGAAAGCCATGTGGACGGAACTTGGGCGTTAGCCATCGGCTTTACCGTTGCCAACCAAACCCTTACGGCGAAACTTCCTATCACGGTTCAGGAGCAGCCCAACAAAAACTTGAACATGACGGCATTTACAGGAAAAGATGACGAACAGTATATCATCGCGTTGGTGGCACCGCTACGGCCGAAAGTTGCCGAAAACGAATTGGTGGCGGGTATTTATCGGCTGGATAGCACCGACCCTTCCCTGTTATCATATACCGAGGTAGGTGGCTATACACTGATGCTAGACCCACGCATGCCGGAGCCCTCTATGGGAAACCATTCGTCGCCCAATAACGTGGACTTGACCCAACAAACCGATGGGTTGTACCATGGCGTGGTCAATTACACCATGACGGGCAACTGGACGCTGAATTTCATCATGCAGAACGAGGACGGCAGAATCGTCAAAGGGACCGAAGTGCCGACGGATTTCACGCCAGGTATTGAAGGCGTAAAGAGCGAATTGTACATCGACGTTTTATTCTAAGGATATGAAGCAGCTCCTTATCTTTTTTCCGGTTCTTTTTCTTGGATTGAACACCCGTGCACAGCATATGCATTCGGAAAGCGACACCGTTAAAACCCTGGAGGAGGTAAGCGTCACCGCTATCGCCAAGCGGAAAATCGAGACCGAACTGAAAATGGCCGTGTCGGTGGACGAATTCCTGGCGTCTACCGAACACATCAGTTTCATCAAACGGGGTGCCTTTGCCTGGGAACCCCTGCTCAATAACATGAGTACGGAGCGTTCGACAGTGACCATCGACGGCATGCACGTGTTTGGCGCGTGTACCGACAAAATGGATCCGATAACGTCGTATGTGGAAAGCAACAACCTCGCTACCATCGATGTGACATCCGGTCAGGCGGGTAGCCTGCACGGCGCCACGGTGGCGGGCAGCATTGACCTAAAAAGGAAAAGCACCCCATTCGGCCCGGCAGGTGAAAGGAAATGGAGTGGAGCTTACCAAACCGGCTTTGAGTTCAACAACAACCAGTTCTTCAACCTGGGGAACCTGTCGTATGCAGATGATAAGTTTGTGGCAGACGGAAGCATCTCCTTCCGGAAGGCAGGTAACTATTACAATGGCATCGATGCCGAGGTAAACCACTCGCAATACCAGAAATTCAACACGTCGTTGGGATTGGCATACAAAACGGGTACGTTGTCTTCGGTACGGATGGATGCTATTTTCGATCAGGCCGACGATGTCGGTTTCCCTGCACTGCCGATGGATCTGTGGCGGTCGCGGGCCATCATTACCTCCGCCGCTTACAAGCAGTTATTCGAAGACGGATGGATACGGGCCTGGGACACCAAGCTTTATTTCAATGCGGTAGAACATTATATGGATGATACCAAGCGCCCCGAAAACCTGGTGCACATGGACATGCCGGGATGGAGTACCACCTATGGACTGGTTTCCCAGACCAATTTGAAGCGCGGGGATTACCGGGGCGACATCCAACTGAATGTATACAACAACCTGTCGATCGCCGAGATGACGATGTATCCGCAGGATCGGAGCAAGAAAACAATGTTTGCCTACAGCTGGCCTTGGGTGACCACCCGTTTTGCCGGGCTTTCGATGAACAATGTGTGGGATATCTCGGAAATGAGCACGCTGAATTTCGGTGGCTCATTGGGGTGGAATTACAACCGTTCCAAATATGTCGAGTTCAACTGGATTTTCTACCCCGGTACTCCGCAGGAGAAAAACAGGATATTGCCGGGCTTACATGCCAGTTACCAACTCCGCATCGACCGATTTGATTTTTCGGTCGGAACGGGTTATGGGCACCGGGCACCTTCCGTCTCGGAAGCATACGGATATTACATCTACAACAGCTTTGACCGTTACGATTACATCGGAAACCCCGATTTGAAAAATGAGGTTTCGTATGAGGTTAACGCAAGCGCTGGGTTTAAAAACGAACGGATGGGCATCGCAGCCAAGGCAAACTATTTCCACATCAGGAATTACATCGTAGGTCGGATCTTAAGCTTGGGCAGCCCGATGAACTATCAATCGGTCGGCGTGAAGGGATACACCTCGCTAGACCACGCGAAATTGTACAACCTATCGTTGAATGCGCATTACGATATCCTACCGCATCTCCACTGGAAAGGAATGCTCACCTATGCGCGGGCCATGGACAACCAAGATGGGAATCTGCCGTTCATCCGCCCCCTGAGTTATCAATCATCCCTTCATTTTATGCACAACCGTTTTGGTATCCAAACTGCGCTGCATGGCGATTTGGCGCAGGAAAATTTCAGCCCCGAATACGGCGAAGACCTCACACCAGCTTATCGGATTTGGAATATATCCGCCGATTACACCTTCAACTTCAAAAATTTCAAAACCACGTTGCAGGTAGGGGCAGAAAACTTGTTCAATGCCTATTACAGCACCTACGCCGATTGGGGTAACATCCCTCGGATGGGACGCAACGTGTTCAGCTCGTTGACTTTTAAATTTTAAGAACAACTAAAAATTATTCAAAATGAACATACGTAAAACATTTTCCCTGGTATTCGTCGCGCTAGTGGCGCTGGCAGCTTGCAGCAAAGATGATAACAACCCTGTTGCCAATGACATCACGCTGCATTTCAACAACACGTTTAAAAACACACCCATTGTGCTGGGCGATGCTACGTCATCTACCGCTACGGTAAATACATCGGCCGAAGGACAGGTGCATCACTTTTCGGAACTGAAATACGTAATCAGCAACATCCGTTTGGTGAAAGCAGACGGCAACAAAATCCCTTACCACATCAACGATTTGGATAAGGGGGCGATTGTGGTGAACCACGCCAAACCGCAGACACTGGACTATGTGCTGAGCAATATCCCCGCTGGCGAATACAAACAGCTCAAATTCGGATTGGGTGTCAAGCCGGAACTGAATACATTGGATGAGGCAAGATTTCCCAATTTCTATGCGGATGCCGGGGCTAACGACACCGAAATGATGTGGGAGTGGGGTGCTGGCTACCGATTTACCAAAATCGAGGGGTTCTATGATGCCGACCATAAACAGCTATCTATTCATACGGGAAGCACGGTGGAAGGCGAAGAAGGGGCTTACACGCAGGGTGTCGACGCATACCGGGACATCACATTGGATCTGGGCACCCATGCAGTGGTGGGTCGGAACGCACCTAACATCACGATCAAAGCCGATTTTGACAAGCTATTGAGCGGAAAAACCATTACGATTACGCTTACCACAGGGACAGAAATGGGCGATAATGCCACCCCGAATATCCATACAGCCGTTCAAATGGTGAAATTCGTCGACAACCTGGGTGGGAATGGAACGAGCGACATGACGGGCATGTTTTCCATCGGTGGTGTAGAAAACTAACGAGGTAATGAAAAAGGTGTTGGTGCTATTGGCTATCCTATGGCTGTTACTATCTTGTAACAGGGATGACATTCTTGCGCCCACACCTTTAGTTAACCCGGAAATCCCATTGGACATACCGGTTGGTTTTCCGCCATTGAACGGTTCGGTAGCTGGCAATAAACCCACGAAATATGGTGTGGAGTTGGGAGAGAAATTGTTTCATGAAAAAAAATTCAGCGGAAACAACACGATCTCCTGTGCTAACTGCCACAACCCGTCAAATGCTTTCGCAGATAACCATCCACAAGCCATAGGGATTCACGACCGGGTTGGGCTCCGCAATACCCCACCCATCCAGAACCTGGCGTTTATGCAATTCTATAATTGGGATGGCAGCAAACTCCAATTAGAACGCCAAACCCTGGTTCCCATCATCACCCACGAGGAGATGAACTCTTCGATTTTGGAGGTTATCCGGAAACTGAAGGCGATTCCCGAATACCGAGACCTGTTTAAAAAAGCATTTGGCGACGACCAGGTCACGCCCGACCGGATATACCGGAGTCTGGCGCAATTCGAGTATACGCTGATTTCCGCAAACAGCAAATACGACCGGGTCATACGGAACGAAGGCGAGGAATTTACGGAAACCGAGGCTCGGGGCCACCAGGTTTTCCGACAAAAATGCGAAAGTTGCCACAGCACAGCGCTCTTCACCGACCAAAGTTTCCGGAATGTCGGCTTTCCTGTGAATCCCAGCACGGAAGAGGCCGGCCGTGCACGGGTTACCGGCAGGGCCGAAGAACACATGAGTTTCAGGGTGCCGTCTTTGCGAAATGCAGCCTATACGGCGCCTTATGGCAGCTTCGGCCAGTTTCCCACACTGAAAGCCGTGTTGGATTACTTTGATAACGGTGTCTTGGCGGCCGACAACCTCGATCCGAGCCTGAAAGCAAATGGCAATCGGATACCGCTAAGCGAGCAGGAAAAAGAAGATCTTATTTCCTTTATCAACACGCTAAGCGACCCCACGTTTGTTGGAGATCACATCCATATTGTTTCTGAGCGCCTCAAGTAGGCTGCACCATCGGTTTTTTAGCACTAAAAACCAGTTGAAGCAATGTTTTCTCCGCCGCGGCCATGGCGGATTTCATATCGTCGATATTGGTTTGTGCATAGTGTTGCATGGCCGGCATGATGGACCGGTAATAGGCGATGCCGCCCAGCAAATTATCGCGGAATGCCTGGTAGTGGGTGCTTCGTTTTTCGGTAAAATCATGCTGGTATTTCTCAATTTCCTTTTTCAGGTAGTCGATATAAAGACGCAGCTCGTTGACGAACAGGTTTGACCGGAAGCGACCGTTCAGCAGGTTGGCCGTACCGTAAATATGGCCGACCATCTCCTTGAGCGATGTGATTTGGGAGAAGTAGGCCAAGTTGGGCCCCGGACATATCGTCACCGCTTTGAGGTTATGCTTGGGCGGTATGCCATTGGTGAGTACCGCCGGTGCGGCAAGCCCTTCGCACAGACAGTCCTTTTCTACAATCGCTGCTGCCGCTTTTTGGTAGGCTTGCTCGTCGGGGAACTTCATCCGCGCCTCCTTGAGTTTCAGGTGCTGGTATTGCCGGGATGCGGTGCATATGGGTTTATCGGTAAACTCCGTATTAAATGAAAGGAATTTCTTGTGGCATGGGCTACCGGGCCGATTCCGGACAACCCGTTGCTTCCGTTGTTCTTCCGAACTGCTTGGCCTGAAATTATGGAACGGCACTCCCAAGGGTGATGCATCGCTCAGGTAGAAATCGCCGGGCGCCGCGTTTGCTAACTTCCCCAACGTGTCGCTATCCACATTGGTCGCTTCGGGAACCAGCAGGAACGGACTCCCCCACCCTGTACCGTCCAGTTGGTAGTAATCCAATAAAAAGCGGTCCTCTCCCGCCGTACCGATTCCGCCCTGTACGGTGATGCGTTGCACGGGGTCGGTTTGGAATCCCAGCCGTTGCTTACGTCCGAGCGCTGCGTCGCATAGGCTTTTCAGTTCGGCATAAAGCCCCTCACGTTGTGTTTTAAAAGCCTCCATGATTGGTCCCAGCAACATACCATCGCTCACAAACGCATGCCCACCGCAGTTCAGGCCGGATTCAATCCGGAATTCAGATACCCACAATCCTTTCTTGGCGAGCAACTTACCCTGGATCAATGCCGACCGATAATCGCTCACTTTGAGCGTGATGCGTTTGGCAAGTGCCCCGTCACTAGCGGGGAAAAAATCGTCGAATTGCTCAAAATAACTATAAAGACGGGGATTAAGCCCAGCTGATAGGATAACGGATGATCGCAGTTTACTCTGGGCAAATCCCCGTAATGCGGCCAACGCGTCCGAATATTCAGGCGGCAAAGCGGTGCCATCAGGCGCGTAATTGGTCTTATCCACTTTCGTCATGATATTTACATCGACTGCTCCCGCGGTAACGGTGGCACGGAGCTTAACGGCCAGTTTCGCGCGTTGATCGCCGTTGCTGGCACACATGGCAAGGTAGTCGCGCTTGGCCGGCGACCTTTCTGGCAATAGCTCGAAGTAACGGTCAAGTTCGCTATTTGCCTCGAAGGCGTTCGTGCACAATTGCTCCATCTGCGCATCGATTATGTCTTGTAGGAGGTCGAGATATGCCGTAATCCGCTTGGCCCTGCCGTCTTCAGCTTTTTGCGAAATGCGGGTAAAGGGTTGCCCGAATTGAGTGGCATAAAATTCGCGCATCTGCTCCACCAGGTGGTCGTCCGCCAGCGATAGTGCCGATGAAATGCCAAACCGGGCTACTTTCAGCGGCGTATCGATGGTAAAGCCCAATCCCATGACGGGTATATGGAACGTGTGTTGATGGGTATCGTTCATCGTGTATATGTCTGTATGGCAAAATTAGCGATTCCAAGCCCCCATCATGTGATGGTGGTCACCGCTATAAATGACAAGGATTATCCTCGTCAAATCGTCCTTATTCCAAGCCCATCTGGGCTTTGCCCTCATCGGTAATCATGTGGTAGTTCCATCGGGGTTCCCATACAATGTCGACCTCGATTTCCCGGTCCGGAAAAGCGGCCTCCAACGCATTTTCCACTCCTCCTGTAATCGCATCGCCCATGGGGCAACCGGGCGTGGAGAGGGTCATGGTCACTTTCGCTTTCTTCGCATCGGTAAAATCGACACCGTAGACCAGGCCGAGATCAACGATATTGACGTATAGCTCCGGATCGATGACCTGCATCAGCGCCGTCTGTGCCTTCAGTAATTCCGCGGCAAACGGATCATTGAGTTTTATCTCCATCTGTAATCATCGGTTTATGAAAAATCGTTTTGGCCACGTTCACCACATATACGGCAGCGAGTATGATCCAAAGCAACAGTGCCACGCGTATAACCGGTGTATAATCAATCACCATTCCCGCAACAAGCGACACGAAGGCCGCGACATATAGGTAAAACTGGCACACCGTAAGCCGTTCACTATACAATTGCTTGGGGAGCGGCACCTTCACCTTACCGTTGAGGTGCCGGTAGTGGCTACTCCAAACGATGAATGGCAGGGTTTTGAATGTTTTGCCCAGGATAATGGCGGTAATCCATCCGAGGAAAAGGAACGTACCGTAAAGGGATACCCACCGCGTATCCGAGACGTAATAGGCTATCGGGATCAGCGCAAAACCGGCTATCAAGCACACGAATGAAAGGACTGCATGCTTCATCAGCAACTCTACTTTCCGCCGCAAGCGGTTGCGATACGCATCGGTGAGATAAAGCAACCACGCGAGCGTACCCAACGCGACAATACCGCCATAAACCAGCATCTTTGCCGTGATGGGATTGAAATACCCGTCGACAAGGAACAACACCAATCCGACGTTCTGCAGCACCAGCGCCGCATACAGTAACCACTCGCGCTTTGATTTGCCCAATAGGAACATTGGCACCAGCTTGGTGCTTACCCCGGTGATGAGCTGCAGGAACCATCCTGCGAGCCCGGCATGGGCGTGGAGTTTCAATAGGTCGAGGTGGTTGCGTGGTATGAACGTATAGCGTAGGTTGATAGCCAGTAGCAGCCCAATAGTAACGGTAATAAGCAGCCACAGGGCCGAGCTCACAATGAATGCCTGCTGGGGCGTAGTCCGTTGGTTTTGGGCCGCCGTAACGCAGGTATTGATGGTATAGAGCAGGGCAGCAATTACCACGAACCCGCCGCCGGCAATCATCACGGCACCCACCTCGAATACCCAAAACGACCATACCAATAGCAGGGCACCCAAGGTGAGCATGATGTATGACACAACGGCCAAGGGCACACTGTAGAGGTCGCGCTCACAGATAACCGGCAGCAGCTGATAAGCAGCGCCAAAGATGACCATCGTACCCCAGCCCAATGCCGCAGTATGTACGATGGCCAGTAGATGCGGACTGAAATGATGCCCCGTCAGCTCGCCGGCCCCTAAAAAAAGCAGTATGGCCAGTGCCGCGAAGCATAAAGCTCCGGTACCATAAAACGGCAATACCGCTATGGGATGAGGAGCTTTTCCGATACTGATGTCTGCCATGGCTAGTTGCTGTTTGGTGTTTGCTGTTTTGCTTTTTTGCTGTTTGCGCTCTGTTTCTTAATCCTTTGAACCTTAATCCCTGCTCCCCGTCTACATACTAAGTATTACGTACTAACTACTCACTACTATACTAAGTACTATGTACTAAATACTAACTATTAACTACTAACAATCAACATCCGCACGTCCCCCTCGTCCACCTCATGGATGTGTGCGGTATACGCTTGGTCGGCGAGTTCTTCCAACAGGTGCAGGGGCACCCGTTTATGCTGTACGTACAGCACTTGGTTAGGCGCTAATGTAGGTAACGTTTCCAGGATGGTTTCCATGGGTTGTGGCATGGGTAGCGGGCGCACATCCAGCTGGACGCGCCGTGCTTCCGGATAAGCTTCCAACACTTGCCCGAATGATGGACCGTCGTGCATCACCACACGGTCTGTGGCCGCTGTTTCCGTTTCTTCCTGTGGCGCCCCCGGTTTGAAGAACCAGGTATGGTGCTCATTTGTGGCCACGGTTTCTACATAGCTTATAGCACCTTTTTTCTCCAGCAAACTGAGCAGCGGATATGGGATAAACGAGTTAATGATACATAACAGGTTTCCCGGTGGCAACGCGCGGTATCGTTGAACGATTGCCTTCAGGGGGTCATCGCCGGACTCGATGATGCCGCGCACGTCAAAAAGGTCCTTTTCCGTAGCGCTTGCGCCAGCGAGCCAGTCGGGTTGCTGCGTCGGCTTGGGTATCTCCGGTCCCGCAGCAGATTTATCTGCTGCAAAGTGGAAACCCAGCGGTTCCAACGCTGCCCGGATATCCGCCAAAGCGCAGCCGCCAATGGCGGCTGCTTCGGCCAACGTCACCCGCGGCGCCATCACCCGCCGCAGCAGTGGATTGTTCAATTTACGCAGGGGCTTGGCCAATGCCGCTATCGCGGCTATGCTGTCGGCATTGGCCTTAATCACCTCAGATACCCGAGTATGTTCGTTGATAACCATAACATTTTCTCCCTACAATGCCCCGGCGCTACTCAAGCGTTCTTTTTCCAATTTCAATGCCTTGGGAAACAGGATATTGTTTTCCAAATGAATATGTTGGAAGAGGTCGTTCTCAAATTCCTTGATCTTTTCGAAGAGATAGGTATAGGAATTGCACGCGTCGGCCGGCAGCTCATAATCTTTCGTCAATTTCCGTAACGCCTTGAGTTCGTCGCCTGCGGAGTCGTGCTCTGCCTCCATCATGTGTACCGGCCCTTCAATTCCGATGGTCATCTGTCCCGGCTCACCGTTGGCTTCCAGGGTTTTAATGGCCGGAAATAGTACACGCTCTTCCTTTTGTTGGTGGTTATACATGTCGGCCATCAGCTCTTTTAAACCTTTTGACAATTCGAAAAGCTCTGGATGCACGGCACCATGGCGCGATGCCACCTTTTCTGCTAATTGTTCTATGACAGGGCCACTTTCGCGGACATATTTATGATGTACATTATAAATGTAGTCGGCCAAAAAACCTAGATCCCACGAATCGAAATCGTGCGTAGCCTGTCCGCCGCCAGCAGCTTCCGACCGTTCCAATTCCTCCTTGACCTGCGCTTCGGTCAACCCTACCTCTGCAATGGCTTCCTTCAATGTTTTCTTTCCGCCACAGCAGAAATCGATGCCCAGCTTCTTGAATACCTCAGCTTTGCGCATATCCTTCGCCGCAATCTCGCCAACAGTTTCCGCTGCCTCGGCAGCCGGTTTGGTTAGCTGTACCTGCCACGTTTCAGGGCCCGATTCCAGGTAATCCCAAGTAAAAATATTACCGCGTTCGCCTAGCAATTGGTAATAAAGCGGCCGCGGGTCGTGGTCGTTGTGAATGATGAAGCTTTCGCCTTGTTCCAATGCGTCGAAATGTTCGAAAATGGTGGGATGTTTTAACCGCGGTTCTAGCTGCGTCACATCCAATACTGCTGTTTTAATCATGATTCTTTCGTTTATTTGTTAAACATCTACTAATATCGGACATTTTTGTCCTTTATTCATTTACTACTTTATTTTTTGACATTGCGTTGTCATTTGCTGTATGATTAGAGGTCGCGTCGTTCAAAAAACCGCGTGGAAAACCACACGGGGACCGTGACCCATAATAATAGTACCAAGGTTGTTATCGCCATGCCCCACCCCGTTCCGAAGAAATTCCGGAAAATGGCTCCGGTATAGCCCATCATTGCCGATAGATCGACCTGCAACAAAATCAATATCCTACTAATGTCGATCGGATTGAGCATCGATACGGCAACCATGCCCTTTTCAATCGGGTAATCGGCAAACTGGAACAGGATAAACAGCACCAGCGCGTCGAAAAGCAGCGCGAAGTAAAGCCATAGCAAGATAGACAGGCCAATGCCTTTTGCCTTATCGCGGATACGCACCGCCGCCCATAGGGCGATCGCCACGAACACCACGGATAGTAACGTACCGCAAAGCAGCAATATAATTCCCGAAGGGGTAAACGCATAAAGCAGGATGGGTATGCCTACGCCAATGAGGAAAGCGAGTGCCACGGCACCGGCCAGTCCGGTGAATATGCTCAGCCAGATCGTTCGGCGTTTTAGTGGTTGGCTAACGAGCAATTCGATAAATTCTGCGCTGTTATACAGATACACCGTCGAAAAAATGATGCTTACCAAGGGGACGACGAACAGGATGATGTTCAGCAGGCTGACTACCCCTTTATCGGCGTTGTCTTCAATACTGAACACACTGAAAGATAACACCAGCAGGGCTGCGGCATATACCATGACCGTTCGACTGCGCAGCAGGTCTGCGATGACGTATTTTACAATCTTGTTCATACCGTTACCCCCCTCCCGGTTGCTTCTTTGGCCATGACCTTGGCGATGGCCTTGCCCAGTTTGTCGGTGCCCGTTTCTTCTTTCAAAACAGCCAATGATTTGTGGAATAGCGGCTGCCCATCCTGCATGTAGATGACCTGGCTGGCCAAATCATCCAAATCACTCAACACGTGCGAGGTAATGACAATCAATTTGTCTTTACTTCTTTCTGCTAATATTTTATCTTTCAACAATTCGGTGGCTACCGGATCCAGACCAGCGGTGGGTTCGTCGAGGATGAGCACCTCGGGCTTGAACATAAACGCCAGGCAGGCGCTCACTTTCTGCCTTGTTCCGCCCGACAATGTACCCATGCGCTTATCGAGCATGTTATGCAGTTCGAACACGTTGAAAAGATCCTTGTCTAACGCTGTTTCCGGCATTTTGCGGATATCGCGCATCATGTCCAGCACCTGTCCAATGGTCATATTTTCCGGATACCGGCCTATCTGTGGCATGTAACCAATGTCGCGCCGGTACTCCCATTGCCAGCCAATCGGATTCCCCTTGAAAAGAATCGTCCCCGATTGCGGTACAACCATGCCCAGTATCGCTTTGATCAGCGTCGTTTTCCCGCTCCCATTGGGGCCGATCAGGGCTACGCATTCCCCGCCCAACAACGTGAGTGAAACGTCATCGAGCACTTGCAGTTTGCCAAACCGCTTGGATAGTTGTTGTATGGTAATCATAAGGCGACGGGGTTCATCATCGGAAAATCATCCTTCAAATCTTCGGGGATAAGGCTGGGCATCACCCGTTCGGTACGGTCTAGCAGCGTAACCATGAAGCTCCGGAACAGTAGCATAGCTGCGGGGTACTTCTCCACCACCATAGAAAACAGGCTGACCGGCCGATAGGGAACATCCCCCTCCTTGTCCTTATTGAGGTCGTACCCTTCGTATTTATCCCAGTAATTGCGCACAAAGGTATTGAGTTTCAATGATCCGTTGGTCGCCAAATCGAATGTATTTTGCACAAAATTATTCTGTGTAAGCATGTTGTCCATACAGCTGGATTGCATTTTCATCGCCCAGCCGTTTGCTTCAAACTGGTTACGCTGTATCTGCACACGGTTGCTTCCTTCCATCAGTATCCCGGTGGTATTTCGGGAAAACACGTTGTGCTCGATGTGGCTATCGGTGATATCCTTAAGCAACAATCCGTAGGCCGCATCGCCCCAGTTCTCGCTGAATACATTGTTTTCCATGCGTACCCGTTTGGTATACATCACGGCCACACCCGCGCCATTGCGGGAAAAGGTATTCCCGTAGTAACCGTTTTCGTGCGAAAACATAAAGTGGAGCCCATACCGCCGGTTATCCGATGCGACATTATCACGCACTTCCGTGTGCGTGACGAACTCGAGGTATATCCCATCGCGGTGGCCTACAATGGTATTACCGACAATTTGAAGGCTGTCACTTTTCCAACTGTGTATCCCATTTCCGGTGAGCTGTTCGGTCTCGCCATACGCCGTAAGCCGATTGTTGCGCACTGTACATTGCTGGGAAGCCTGCAAATAGATACCGAAAAAGTTATCGTCAAGCGTATTGTCCGCAATGGTTATGTGGTGTGTATCGTAGACCTTGATGGCTGCGATATCGCGTATGGAAGATTGGCCGGACGCTTTGACCGTAAACCCACTTATCGTTACATAGGGGGCGAAAATGGAAAAAGGTTCATGTTCCTTTTCACCGTCGATGATGGGGTTACCCACGCCGATCAACGCAACAGCCTTTCGGATTTCGATATTGCCCTCCCGGTATATACCACCGTGCACTCGGATGGTATCGCCTGCCGCTGCCTGCGCCAATGCCTGCTTAATGGAAGTTATAGGATGCGACGGGCCAACCTGGATGGTAGCGGCATATCCCACGCCGCCCACCATCAGGCAAACACACGCACTAAAAACACGGTAAATAGGCCTTAACATTGATACGTTCCACTTATTTCCAGACGTCAGCCCAGGTCAGTTCCTCACCGCCATGGGTCTCTTGCACTTGTGCCAGTTCTTCCCGGGTCGCAAACGCCGCGATGTCGCCGCGCATGGGACTTTTCAAGGACTCACTTTTCAGGAAGAAAAGTCCATCCGAAGGAAGCAATTTATTTGCTTGGCTATAATCGGGCAGGTAGTATTCAGCCACATCTTCCGGGGCAACGTTGCCGGCCTTCACAAAAGCGATCATGCATTGCACATCGTCGAAATTGTACGCCCGACCCTTCGTGGTGGCCAACTGGCATCCGAAACGCGCGTCGCTGATGGTCATCCTGCAATGGCCGCACTGGTCGTGCCCGTAATTGATGGGTTGCGGCTCACCGCCCCCACAGGCTTGGACGGCCAACATCAGCCCCGTCGCAAATAAACCTATTAATCGTTTGATATTCATGATACTACTTGTATTCTATTAACCAATCGCCATTCGGCGAAAACGCAGTATGCCAACAGCACACCACAGGAAATAAATATCCACCCCCCCACATCGGGTATGGAAAATGCACCGAAGTTGAGCAATTGTTTGAACCCGATCAGCGGGGGCTGGTACGCCATGCCGGGCACCTGTATAGGTGCCGTGGGGTCGAGATCGTGCCCGTACTCGTACAACCAACGCCAAAAATCGACCATCGAAACGACCCCGAAGAGCAGGAATGCCCCAAACAGGATATATAACAAACGTCGCCGCCCCAAAAGCCCCACCACAAGAAAGGCGAGTCCGTAAACACCAATCAGGTAAGGTAGTACGGTAAACTCGATAAAGTCATCGGCATGGAGCACTTTCATTCCGATGTAATGATTCAATCCATTAATGATGTCGACCTGTCCCTCCAGTTTATAGCTGTATATCAACAGTTCGAGCCCTTCGGGATACTGCGCAGCATCCAGTTCGATACGCCATATCGGCAATGCGATGACGGCAAGCAGGGCCACGCCGCTGATTGCGAGTATGGCCCTGTGCAATGATTTCATAGGATATTGGCTTTTCACGTCATTTATTTTTTGGTGCCGGTATAGGCCGTCATGGGCACGTTGCTCCCTTTCGGAGAAACCCGCACATAGCCTGACATTTCCTGGTGCAATGCCGAACAGAAGTCGGTGCAATAGAATGGGAAGATACCCACACGATCCGGTGTCCATTTCAACGTTACGGTTTCTCCGGGCATCACCAGCAACTCGGAGTTATTGGCACCTTTGATGGCAAACCCATGGGGCATATCCCAGTCCTGCTCAATGTTGGTCACGTGGAAATAGACCTCATCTCCCATCCGTATGCCTTCGATGACGTCGGGTGTGAGGTGAGACCGGATGGTGGTCATGTACACCCGCACTATATTGCCGTCACGCTCTATGCGTGCTTCAGCTTCACCATTCGTTTTATGTGGATGCGCGTTGGCGTTGATGTCGTATATCTTCAACGATTTATCCATCAGCATCTCCGCCGGTATGGCTTGTGCATAATGGGGTTCGCCGATGGTCGGGAAATCGAGGAGCAGTTCCATTTTATCGCCACTAATGTCAAACAATTGGGCACTGTGCGCCAATTCGGGACCTGTAGGCAGGAACCGGTCTTTGGTGATCTTGTTATACGCCACCAAATATTTGCCATAGGGGTTCTTCGAGTTTCCTCCCGCCACCATCAAGTGGCCAACGGAATAATAGGTCGGTTGCCTGTCGAGGACTTCCAATGATTCCACATTCCATTTGACCACTTCCGACGAAACGAAGAACGACGTATAGGCATTGCCCTTCGCGTCAAACTCGGTGTGCAGGGGGCCTAGTCCGGGCTTCTGGACTTCGCCATGCAGTACCGACTCGTACTTCATAACGGGGATGCCGCCATAACGCTCGCCTTCGAACTCCTTATTAGCAATGGCATTTTGCAACTTCTCAAAACTGAATACTGGAATCAACGCGGCGAGTTTACCACTGCCTACAATGTATTCGCCCGTGGGGTTCACATCAGCTCCGTGGGGCGACTTCGGACAGGGGAGCAAATATGCCAAGTCGTCGAAATCGGCAATATCCAATACGGTAACTTCGGTTTTAATTTCGTGGGTGGCACTATGGGTATGTTCATCCCATTTGTTGTGCGCATAGCGCACATTGGTTTGCTTGGTACCCCGTCCTGCCTTGAAATATTCTTCCGCTTTCTTCCAGTTGATGGCCATGATGAAGTCCTTATCGTTTTGCGAGGCGTTGACTTCCTGCAAGGTGTGGGCCTGTTCTGAGTTGTAGCAACTAATAAACAGCCATCCACCTGATATACCTTTTCCTGCACCGGACAAGTCGAAGTTCAGACCGGGGGTTTTAAGCTGGAACGCGATATCGAATTCGCCGGTTTCTTTATCCACGCTTACGAAACTGATGTGGCCCTTGAAATTTTCCTTGTACGAATCGATAGGCACATCGCCCTCGGGCCCATCCGGCGGTACGCTGAAGCGCGTTGCCGCGATAACATATTCCGAGTTTTCCGTAGTAAACGGCGAGCAGTGGTTACCGCCCGTATTGGGAATTTCAATGATTTCCGCCGTGCGGAACGTCGTGAGGTCTATCCGGGCCAGGCGTGGCGTATTGTTGGAGTTGGCAAACACCCACTTGCCATCGGGCATACCATCCGTGAAAGACGATTCGATGTGGTGCAGGTCATCCCAGGGAACGAAGCCATGGGAGGTCATCAGCATAGGCTTGGATTCTTCGCTGAACCCCCATGCTTTTTCGGGGTCGACCGAGAAAACGGGGATTACCCGGAATAACCGGCCGCTGGGCAAGCCATATACGCTCATCTGCCCGCTGAACCCACCAGACGTGAAGGTATAAAACTCGTCATACTGCCCTGGGGGCACATACGTCCGTTGGGCCGCATTTCCAGAAACGGCGCTTCCCGCACCTTTGGGCCTGCAAGCATTGAAGGACAGCGACACCGCGGCTACGGCGGCCATCCACAGGAGATATTGTTTTGGTTTCATTATACGATATATTTAGTGATCAATAAGTATCGCTATTGTACCCCGTCATTTTCACGCATGAACTCCAGTATCTTACGTGCATCGTCGTCGGAAAGGTTCTGATTGGGCATGCGCACCAAACAGATTTCCAACTGCGCCTGTAATTCGGGGTCTTTATCGATCATCGGATCGGGGTTGGTAATAAAATTCATAATCCATTCTGGACGGTGTTTTTCGGTAACGCCAGCCCATCCGGGTCCGACCAGCCGTTCATCGGTATATTTATGGCAGCTTGCACATTTCAGGTCAGCAATCGTTTTGCCTTCCTTGGCCATGGCCACGTCCAAGTTGTCGCCTACGTCCACGTTTTCAAACTTTCCTTCACCCCGCGTAGGATCGTAGTCTTCGGGGTTAGCCGTAGACTGGGTGGCCGCATTGTTGTCGTTGTTTTGTTTTCCTCCTTGGGAGCATGCGTACAGCGCAATTCCCAGCGTTAGTAGAACCAGTAGCTTTTTCATTTTTTTATTTTTTAGGGTTATTTCATGGTAACCCATCAGCGCACGAATTGTTTTTCTTATTATGTCTTTTGTTTCGTACGAAGCAAAACTAACTAGCATGCGCCAGCGATTTTATGCGTACGGTCACAAAACAACCTGTTATATCGCACAAGTCCATATCAGGAAACCATTAACTAATTACCTTTCAACAATATACTGATGATATATGATTGTTGTCACTTCTACAGTTGACAACAGTCATGTGGCCTTCGTATACCAGCCATTACTTTTGTATCTATCGCTTATTGCTAACGAAATGTTGATACTGTTTTAATCTCAACATATCATGATCGACACCGATTTACTATTCGAAAAAGGCGCCACCTATCGGTATACCGAGGCGGGTGAAACCATTTTCAATGAAGGCGCCCCGGCAACATTCTACTATCAATTGGTTTCGGGTAGGGTCAGGTGGTCGCACTTTGACGACAATGGGAAAGAAGTACTTCACCAAATCGTGGAAGCTGGTGAAGCTTTCGGTGAGTTGCCGCTTTTCGATGGGGAGCCCTATGGGGCCAGCGCCGTGGCTGATTCGTCCTGCACCCTCCTACGGTTAGGGGGTGCCTCGTTCCATGAACTGCTGGCTGAACATCCCGACATCCACTTGACGTTTACCAAGTCTTTGGTCTCGCATTTACGTTTCAAGGTTTTTTTGTTCAATGCGCTAGCTAAAAACAATCCCCAAAGTGCACTTGTTGAGTTAATTTATTATTTTAACCGGCACGGAAAGCTGATATGCCAAGACTGCAACCGGTTGATGGTTACCCGGCAGCAACTGGCCAACATGCTCGGATTGCGGGTTGAAACGGTCATCCGGGCCATCAAGCAATTGCAACAAGAGGACAAGTTATGCATCGTAAAAGGCAAAGTATTCGTTCCGGCCGACGGGGTCTGACGGCGGCCCTTAACCGTATCACTGTGCGCCAATGGGTACTAATGGCATTTTTCAATCTCGTATTGGTTGCCGCGCTCGGCCTGTTGATGCGGATGAAAGTGCTGCTTCCCATGCCGGTAATCAACCAGAAATTCCTGCTCCATGCCCATTCCCATTTCGCGTTCGCCGGGTGGGTGTCGCATGCATTGATGGTGTTGGTAGCGGCGATGGTTTTCAACCGGCAACAACACGAAAAGCTACCTTGGCGGTATCAACTCACGGTTATTGCCAACTTGCTGGCAAGCTACGGCATGCTCATCAGCTTCTTTCTCCAAGGCTATGGGCTTTACTCCATTATGGCATCAACGGCAACCGTCGCGGTTTCCTACGTTTTTGCAGTGATGTGTTGGCGAGATATGGCGAACAGCGGCCGTCATTCCATTGCCTTTCATTGGCTTCGGGCAGCACTGCTGTTTCTCGTGTTGTCATCCATAGGTACATTTTACCTGGCCCACCTCATGACGTCAAACAATATGGACTCCCGGCTACAACTCGCCTCGGTATATTTTTACTTACATTTCCAGTACAACGGCTGGTTTTTCTTTGCGTGCATGGCGCTGGTGCAACATGGGTTCAATCGTATTGGCGTATCTGTAAAACATCCAACGGCCATATTTTGGTTATTCGCGTTAACGTGCCCGATCAATTACTTACTTTCGGTACTCTGGTGGGATATGCCTGCCTGGCTTTACGCCAGTGCGGTAGCGGCGGTGGTGGCACAAAGCATCGCTTGGGCACAGTGGCTGCGTAGCTGTGTGGCACATCGGCTGGTGTTCGGGCGTTCATTCACCGCCGTGGCAAAATGGCTGCTTATTGGTGTGGCTACCGCTGCGATCATCAAGTTTGTTCTACAAGGGCTATCGGTCATTCCATCACTGAGCCAATTGAGTTACAGTTTTCGCCCCATTGTCATCGGTTACCTACACCTCGTTTTACTGGCTGTCATCAGCCTTTTCATCATGGCGTACAGCTATATCGGTGGCTTGCTGCAAATCAACCGCCTAGCCATCGCGTCGACCATCGTCTTCGTGGCTGGCGTTATACTGAATGAATTGCTCTTGATGGCGCAGGGCATTTCGGGATTGGCGCGCACACCTATCCATCATGTGCCCTTGTTGCTGGCGGTCGCGGCCGGTACGCTCCTTATCGGCGTTGCAGGTCTGTTGCTGAGCCAGCGGCATAAAGGTTCATGAGATACATTTTCACATCTCCTGTATCTTCGTACCTTTGCAGCATATCAAAATAACGATTCCATGTCATACCGAATAGAACACGATACGATGGGCGAGGTGCAAGTACCTGCCGATAAATACTGGGGTGCTCAAACAGAGCGCTCCCGCAACAATTTCAAGATTGGCCCCTCGGCTTCCATGCCCAGTGAAATCATTGAAGCGTTTGCTTACCTCAAAAAAGCCGCCGCTTATACCAATGCGGAGGCCGGCGTACTTCCTGTAGAAAAGCGTGACCTTATTGCGCAGGTATGCGATGAGATACTCGCGGGCCAGCTGGCCGACCAATTCCCCTTGGTCATCTGGCAGACCGGATCGGGCACCCAGTCCAACATGAACGTGAATGAGGTGGTTTCCAACCGTGCGCACGTACTTCAAGGCCATAAGCTCGGCGAAGGGAAGCCGCTCATCCACCCCAACGACGATGTCAACAAATCGCAATCGTCTAACGACACGTACCCTACGGCCATGCACATCGCCGCTTACAAGCGACTGGTGGAAACCTCTATACCGGGCGTTGAAAAATTGCGCGATACGTTGAAAGCCAAATCGGAGGCTTTCGCCCAAGTGGTGAAGATTGGGCGCACACACTTAATGGACGCTACGCCACTTACTCTTGGACAGGAGTTTTCGGGCTATGTAGCCCAGCTTGATTATGGACTCAAAGCACTCCGCAATACCATGGCCCATCTCTCCGAACTTGCCCTCGGCGGTACCGCCGTAGGCACGGGCATCAACACTCCGAAGGGATATGCGGAAAACGTAGCTAGGTATATCGCTGATTTTACGGGGTTGCCGTTCGTTACGGCACCCAACAAATTCGAGGCATTGGCTTCGCACGACGCTATTGTGGAAAGCCATGGTGCATTGAAGCAATTGGCGGTGTCGCTGCATAAAATCGCCAACGACATCCGCATGTTGGCCTCCGGCCCGCGGTCCGGCATCGGCGAGATCATCATTCCGGAAAACGAGCCGGGCTCGTCCATCATGCCGGGAAAAGTAAATCCTACACAATGCGAAGCCCTGACCATGGTAGCCGCGCAAGTCATCGGCAACGATGTAGCCATTGCTTTTGGCGGCGCCAACGGCCATTACGAATTGAACGTGTTCAAACCGGTCATGGCAGCCAACTTCCTGCAGTCCGCCCGGCTTATCGGCGATGCCTGCGTATCTTTCAACGACCATTGCGCTATCGGCATCGAACCCAATCGCGATGGTATTAAGAAGCACCTCGAAAATTCACTGATGCTCGTAACGGCGCTCAATCCGCATATCGGTTACGAAAACGCTGCCAAAATTGCTAAAAAAGCACACAAGGAGAACAAATCATTACGGGAAGCCGCCCTCGAATTGGACCTATTGACCAACGAGCAGTTTGATGAGTGGGTACGGCCTGGAGACATGATTGGGGGGCTGAAATAAGTGAAGTGGCTATTTTTGGCCAGTATGCTTTTTCTGCTGGCGGGTGGCTGCCGCTTCAATTCAGACATGCAATATCACGGAGCCGATTACCTGCAAGGGGTATGGGTGCAAGATAGCATCCCGATGCAGGATGCACTGCTCCAGTTCACGTTGTACGAACTGAAGTTCACCTGCGATTCCATCTATGCCACTATGCATGTTACTTCAAAGGTTAGGAACATTGCCGATTCATGCTACAACGGCGGGCAGTGGGTTGAATATGCCAAAGGGATATACGTGGTGCGGGGCGATAGCCTCATTGTGGATGGCCAGTATACGGACCCAGATTGGCGGCCGAAAATGTCGGGCTGTTATCGGATCGGGCAATACCTTCCACGGTTCAAAATTGTACGGCATAGTGCTGATTCGCTGACACTCGAAAACCGCTACGACCCACGGCCGCTCCGCTTATACAAAACAGCCGATATCACCTGTGTGCCGAGAAAACGGTGGGAATGAAGTCGAATTGATAAATAACAAGCACTAAAAAAAGCGTCCCGCCGGTTGGCGGGACACTTCTCGATTTAAAATCAACTCAAACTATATTCCTTAAAATGGCAAGTCATCGTCTTTCCCATCATCGGCAGAGATATCGACCGTAGGAGGCGTAGCAGCTTGTTGCGGGGCACCGCTTGGTTGTCCGGCCTGAACGGGCTCGGCAGTCACTTTAGCCACTCGCCACGCTACCAACGAATTGAAATAGCTGGTTACCCCATCCTTATTCGTCCACGGACGCCCACGGAGATTGAAAGACACTTCTACCTCATCGCCTACATTCAAGCTATCAAACAACGACGTCCGGTCTTGGGTCGCCTCGAACCGGATATACTCGACAAACTGCGGATTTTCCGCATACTGCACGATTAAATCCCGCTTCTTAAATGTATCGGTCACTTGCTGCACGTCGCCAATTTCGTGTACTTTTCCTCTTATTTCCATTACTTCTTTCTTTTTGCCAAAACCCAACTAAACAATTGCTGCCGGTTAGGTTCCGTCATTCCGGTTACTATAATTACGTGTTGTTAATGAAATGGTAAAATTAGACATTTTTTACTTACATTAATAAGTACCTTTGCCAAAATCTTATGGAAGTTTTCAACACCCCCAGTAAAATCATCATTACCTGCAACCGAAAACTCTCGCCCTATTTACAGGCGGAAGTACGGCAGTTGGGATTCGATATCAAGCGTGGTTTTGCCACCGGCGTGGAGCTCACCGCTACACTCAACGATTGCATCCGGCTGAACCTTAACCTACATTGTGCCAGCCAGGTGCTTTACTCGTTGGCAGCGTTTCCGGCACGTAATCCCGATGAACTTTATAAAGCGCTATCTGCTATCGCGTGGGAAGAGTTGATTGCGTTTGATGGTTATGTTTCCGTAACCTCTAACGTAAACAATCCCACCATTACCACACCCCTATTCGCCAACCTTAAAGTAAAGGATGCGATTGCCGACCGCATCAAAGCCAAGAAGGGACTTCGCCCGGATAGTGGCCCCGATCAGCACAAAACGGTGGTGCACCTTTACTGGCAGGATAACGAGGCAGAAATCTACCTCGACACTTCGGGGGAAACACTGGCTAAGCATGGCTACCGTAAGCATCCGGGCAAAGCGCCGATGCTGGAGGCGCTAGCCGCCGGTGTGGTTTATGCTACGGCATGGGATGGCGAGTCGGCCTTTGTGAACCCCATGTGCGGGTCGGGCACACTGGCTATCGAGGCGGCGCTCATCGCCACTAACCGCAAGCCTGGCCTATTCCGGATGAACTACGCTTTTATGCATATCCTAGGGTATGACGAGCAGGTATTTTTCTCCGAAAGGCGGCGGCTGAAAGAACAGGTCAACAAAAAACCAACAGCAACCATCATTGCTTCTGACCTGTCAAGGGAAGCCGTGGACATTGCGCAAGCCAATGCCAAGACCGCCGGCGTTGATCAGCTGATCGACTTCCATGTATGTGATTTTGCAGACACACCGCTTCCCGAAGGTGCCGGCGTGGTGGTATTCAATCCCGAATACGGCGAGCGGATGGGTGTCCATACGAAATTGGAGGCCACCTACAGCCGCATCGGTGATTTCCTGAAGCAACATTGCCGCGGAAAACGGGGATATGTGTTTACCGGTAATCCAGACCTGGCCAAGAAAATAGGGCTCCACACCTCGCGGAGGGTGGAATTCTACAACGGCAAACTCGACTGCCGCCTGCTCGAATACGAAATATATGAAGGGAGCCGCAGGCCGCGCACGGAAGAAAAAGACTGATGCACGCATATATTGATCAAACAGCCGACTTTGTACGCAAACAGCTTGCCCAAGCAGAGGCCGGGCACGATTGGTGGCACATCCTGCGCGTATGGAACCAGGTGAAGCTATTGTTGGAGCACGAAACGGGCGACCGATTAGTCTGTGAGCTCGCCGCGTTGCTACACGACATTGCCGACAGCAAATTCCATGATGGCGACGAGACCATCGGTCCGCGAATAGCGGGCGAGTTCCTTAACAGCATCGGGGTGCCTCTACAGACCGTCGCTCACGTACAGCAAATCATCAGCAACCTCTCTTACAAGGCCAACTTAGGAACCGTAGTTTTTCATTCCAAGGAACTTGAAATTGTTCAGGATGCTGACCGATTGGACGCCATGGGCGCAATAGGCATTGCTCGCGCTTTCCATTACGGTGGATTTAAGAATCGGGAATTATATAATCCGGGTATTCCGCCACAACCTGACCAAGATAAGGCAGCTTACAAAAACAGCACTGCTCCTACCCTCAACCATTTTTATGAAAAACTGCTGCTCCTGAAAGACAAAATGAACACGGCTGCAGCGAAGCGGATAGCCGAAGAGCGGCACCAATTCATGGAACAATACCTTAAGCAGTTTTATAAGGAATGGGGAGATGTAGCTCCTTAGAAACTATACATATCCTCCCATCACCATCATTGCCGTATCGCGGGCAACGCGTTGATTATATTCATCGGTCATGCTCTTATGGTTGATCAGGTCGACGATGGTGCCGATCCAGCAGAAGCCCAATGTAAGGAAATAAATAATCCCCATGGCCACCTGATTGATCACAAAACGTTGGATACCTGCAAAGCCAAGGAAACCCAATAACGTAAACAATAGGATGTCCTGTGCATTTTTCCGTTTGTTATCGTAGATAAATACGAAATGCTTCGTTTGCTCTTCGGTAAACGTCTTGGTGGTATGCTCCAAGAACATCAATTCTTCGGGAGAGATACCCCTGATGGTCATCAGTATATTACGGTTGCTCATGTTGGTATGTATTAGTCCAATGATTATATGTTCGCTTTGATAAATTATAAATACGATGTACGATGACCAAAAAAGCAGGAATTCCTAGCCAATGCAACCGGATCGACTCCTGCCATTCACCGTGCAATAATAGCGCGATGGAACGCCCCAACCCACATCCCGGGCACCACGCCACGCCCAGGTTATCCAACGGGCACAGTGAAAAATGATGTGCATGTGGATTCGAAAAATAGAGCAAGAACAACGCTGACACCCAGCACATCCATTCGATGGGCAACTTTGAAAACGAGTACCTGCCGTACATTTCCATTAAGATGCATTTGAAGCCATAAAGTTACAATAGATTTCTAAATTATTGCCACCCCGATTTCACCCGTTTGATAAAATGTTTACCTTTAACCCGACTAATCAGGTTGATTAGCACAATCCGATGTTATAAAAAAATAAAGAATGAAACCCCTTATCCGTATTTTCTGCACGTTAATCGTATGTACTATGTGGCACGTATCTTCTGCCCAATCCGTAACGCAAGTCATTGCCCACCGCGGGGCATGGAAAGTCGAAGGATTTCCGCAAAACTCCATCGCGTCACTGCACCGTGCCATTGAATTGAAATGTGCAGGCACCGAGTTTGACGTACACCTTACCAAAGATGGCGTACTGGTGGTAAACCACGACAATGACTTTTACGGCATCGACATCGGCACCGCCACCTATGACGAGCTGCTGGCCAAAAAACACCCCAATGGCGAGCTTATCCCTACCGCTGAAGCCTATCTCCGCGAAGGAATGAAACAGAAAAGAACAAAGCTCATCTACGAACTGAAAACATCCAAGCTGGGGAAAGAACGCACCCTGGAGTCGGCCGACCTGACGGTGGAATTGGTAAAGCGCCTGGGCGCCCAGAAATATGTAGAATACATCGCATTTGATTACGACGCCTGCAAACGTATCGTGGAACTCGACCCCAAGGCCAAGGTATACTACCTCAGTGGCGATATCACACCTGCCCAAGCCAAGCAGGATGGCTTTGCAGGCCTGGATTACAATTTCAAAGTCTTCCAGAAAAATCCGACGTGGATAAAAGAAGCACACGATCTTGGACTGGCCATAAATGTGTGGACAGTTAATACCGAAGAAGACATGCGCACGATGTTAAACCAGCAGGTAGAATTTATCACTACGGACCAGCCCGCTTTACTGAATGATGTGATCAAGCAGTTCAAAAAGGAAAACAAGAAGAGAAGAAGGAGCAAGAATTAAAGATTAAGGAATAAAGAGTAAGGAGCATATGAACAGAATTGTCTTTATCATCGCCTTCTTGGTTACGGGTTTGGCTATCGCTACTGCCCAGGAGTTTAACGTGGCCACCTACAATATCCGGTACGATGCACCTACCGATACCGGCAACCTTTGGAAGGACCGGTCGCCCCATTTGGCGAAGCTCATCCAATTTCATGGTTTCGATATCTTTGGTACCCAAGAAGGACTAAAACATCAACTCGAAGACCTTTCTGGCATGCTGCCCGGCTATGAATACTTCGGCGTAGGTCGCGACGACGGCAAGGACGGCGGCGAACATACGGCCATATTCTTCCGGTCGGACCGGTTCGAAATCATCAAGAATGGGGACTTCTGGCTTTCCGAAAATACCGAAACGCCCAACAAAGGGTGGGATGCAGTCCTACCGCGCATCTGCACGTGGGGTCTTTTCAAGGATAAGCAAACGGGCTTTACATTTTTTCTATTCAATACCCACTTTGACCACCGGGGCGTAGAAGCGCGGAAGGAAAGTGCCAAGCTCATCATCGCGAAAGCACACGAATTGGGTGCCGGCATACCGATGATCATCATGGGCGATTTCAATGTGGACCAACACAACGAAAGTTACCGGGTGCTTAATGAGGGCGGCGAAGTAACCGATGCTTATGAGCTCGCGGAACTGAGGTATGCGCCCAGCGCGACATTTAGCGGCTTCAATATAAAGCGGAAAGGCGACAGTCGCATCGACCATATCTTCCTTTCCAAGCCGTTCCGCGTCATCAGGTATGGCATCCTTACGGATACCTATGACGGGGGGAAAACGCCGTCTGACCACTTTCCGGTAATGGCAACTGTGCATTACGAATAATATTGATTTGCCAACGTTAAGAAACACCATACCATGAACAGCTTAAAAACACTTTCACTAGCGTCTTGTTTACTGCTGTTCACGCAGTGCGATACGCTTAGCCAATTGTCTACGGGCAGTGGCTCTGGGGGTTCGTCAACCTCGAACAGTAGCTCAAGTTCTTCCTCCGTCAGCGCTAACGAGGCCGCCTCGGGCATCAAACAAGCCTTGAGCCAAGGGCTTGATCGCAGTATCAAGTCGCTGTCGGTTACCGATGGCTTCTTGGGTAATGCCGCGGTGAAGATACTGATGCCGCCCGAAGCCCAGAAGGTAGAAAGCGCCCTCCGTGGCATTGGCCTGGGCTCGCTGTGCGACAACCTCATCCAAAGCCTCAACCGCGCCGCAGAGGGCGCCGTGAATGAGGCAGCACCCGTATTCGTATCGGCGCTTTCCAAATTGACCATCCGCGACGCAACCAACATCTTGTTAAGTGGCCAGCAGGATGCGGCCACGCAATTTTTCGAGCGCACCACCACCGATGAGCTGGCCAAGCGGTTCAGTCCGATCGTAGAGGGTGCCCTCGGCAAACACAACGTGGCCCAGTATTGGAGTGCCGTGGTAACCCGTTACAACCAGCTTCCGCTGGTGAGTGAAAAAGTAGAAACTGATTTGACCAAATACGTTACCGGGAAAGCGATAGACGGCTTGTTTCACCAAGTGGCCCAGGAAGAGCTGAAAATACGGGATAACTTGGGTGGCGCCCGTACTACACCCTTACTGCAGAAGGTATTTGGTTACGCCGATAAGCAAAAAAAATAATCATGCTGTGAAGACGTTTCTCGTTCCAGTCGACTTTTCCGACGTGTCGTATACCGCAGCCCAATATGCGGTTGACATGGCCGGCCATCTCCGGGCGAGAAACGTCATTTTTTACCATTCTTACGCCCACAGACCGCCTGATGGCTTCGACGAGCAGGCGGGGTACCGATCGTCTACCCTCCGCCACCTGGAAAAAATGGCGGCGAAGCTACGGGTACCCTCCACGTTATCGGCCGACGGCTTCATGTTCCTTTCAGACGACAAACCCGTTGAAGCAGGGGTTGACGCCATTGTAGACCAGTATGCCGTATCGCTTATCGTGATGGGCATCGCCGGTCTTTCCGATATTGAAAACACACTGATTGGCCATAACACCCTAACCGTAGCCCAATCGGGCTCGGCACCGTTGCTTATCGTACCGCGGGATCATCGTTTCCATCCTATCGACCAGATGGTGTACGCCACAGACCTAAGAGATGTACGTCATACAACACCCGTGGACAGCATTATCCGATTAACCCGTCGATTAGCAGCTTCGTTGCATATCGTTCATGTAGACCCCGCTACACACGGCCAAACGCCCGGCAAGCTAAAAAGTAAAGACGAACTGCTTGGGATGCTCGACGTCGTGGATCCCGCGTTTGAAATGATAGGTGAGGCTCGCGATAAGGCGGATGGCATCTTCGAATACGTAAAAGCGAACCAGATCGACCTTATCCTTATGGGGTCGCGCAATTACGGCTTCCTCGAACGGCTATTCCATAGCAGTGTCAGCAAGAAACTACTCAATATCGCAGACGTTCCCGTGGTGTTGCTGAAGAAAAAACCTTTGGGTTAATAAAACCAATCGTTCAATGTTGTGTTTATGCAGTGGGTGTGCAACACAGCTTGGTTGCATATCCGCACAACTTTAGCTACGTTTGAATATGCTTACTATCTTAACCCAGCGGGACAGCATCGCCAATCATTTCCTCGCCGAGCTACGGAATATCGAAGTGCAGCAGGACCGTATGCGATTCCGGCGCAACCTGGAGCGGCTGGGGGAGATTTTTGCCTACGAGATCAGTAAAACGTTCGTTTATGAGCCTGTAGAAGTGGAAACCCCCTTGGGCTTCGCAGAAACCACGCTCCTTGCCGAGCAACCCGTATTGGCTACCATTCTGCGGGCCGGCGTAGCCATGCACCAAGGGATGCTCAATATATTCGACCAAGCGGAGAGCACGTTCATTGGCGCCTACCGCAAAACGAAGAAAAGCGGTGCGTTCGAAATCCGCAAAGAATACGTAAGCAGCGTAGACCTCAATAACCGTATCGTCATCCTCGTGGACCCCATGCTCGCCACGGGTAGAACCATGGTGCTTACCTGCAAAGAGCTGCTTGACGACTTCAACATCAAATCGCTCATCATCGTTTCGGCCATCGCAAGTGAAGAAGGCATTGCCCACGTACAAGCGTTTTTACCAGATGCCCAACTCTGGGTTGGTGACATCGACAGTGAGCTCACCAGTAAGGCGTATATCGTACCGGGCTTGGGCGACGCTGGCGATCTGGCATATGGAGCGAAGGAGTAGTTCTTAAATTGTTAAAAACTACTTAATTGTTTATAAAAACTTCACACTAAGTTATTGGCATTAAGGAACTTTTATCTTTACCTTTAACTCGCTTTCTATAGCGTTCTTTTCCGTATCGTTCATTAAAACCAATTTTATGACTTGGAAAAAATTCAGTGGCGAACCCTTACGCCAACCCATTCTTGATGAAGTATCCAACACCATTGCCCGCGAGTATGCGTTGGGCAACAAGCTCAAAGTCTGCATCGGCACCGACTCGCAAGTGAAGAGCGGCACAACCGAATTCGCTACCGTCATTGTATTTGTCCGCGAAGGCAAGGGTGGCTTTATGTACATCCATCAAGACCGCACCCGATTAAAAATGAGCATCAAGGAGCGCATGCTTGCCGAAGTACAACGCTCGATAGAGATTGCGTATGCCCTCTGCGATTTGCTTGATCGGTACCATGTAGACCTCGAGGTGCATGCCGATATCAATACCAACCCGATGTTCAAATCAAACCAAGCCCTGCACGACGCCATGGGTTATATCCTCAGCATGGGTTTTGTGTTTAAAGCGAAGCCGGAGGCGTTTGCGAGCTCGGCTTGCGCCAATAAGGTGGTGCAATAGTTCTTAGAAATTTACAATGGCTTGATTCTTATATTTCTGAATTTCACAACAGAACCGTGTCCTAAAAACGCGATATGGCCCGATGGATTGAAAACCGCTTTGGAATAACTATCCGAAGGCATGTTTTTTACCGCTTCTTTTAGGTTCGTTCTTAAAATCACCTTGCCATTTACCTTAACCGTTATGTGATCTCCTTTTGCTATCACTTCCTGTGTATTCCATTCGCCAGACTGCTTCAAATACCCCCTTTTTGCGGGAGAAATACCATATACAGAACCATGATATTGGTAAGGTTTCAAGTCTTTATATTGTGGATCTTCATTGTCTAAAATCTGCAATTCCATACCGCTGTATCCTTTGTCATTCGGTACGATATCGTGCCGGATTCCCAAACCATTGTTAGCCCCAGGAGTCAGCAAAAACTCAAAGCGTAGTATAAAATCACTGTATTGATCTTTACTGTATAAATTCCCACCCATCTCTTGCGTAGGTTGCATAACGATGCAACCATCTTCCAGCACATATTCTTGGGTATTTCCTTGCCAAGCATCCATATTGGTTCCGTCAAATAGAACCAAAAATCCTTTTTCATTTTTCTTCGATTGGGCATATACTTCTCCAGCCAGCGTAATAAAGGCCAGAGCAAGCATCAAACTGATCATTCTACGTATCATAAAAATGGTATTCTTGATATTATATTAAACAACTTGCCGCTTTACCTGGCTTTCAAAACTTAATAATGCTGCGGATGATGCATCGACACCGAACGCCACGGTTGCTATGTTCTGTCCTCCATCACGTACGGCGTCAAAGAAATTCTGGAAATGAAGAAAATGAGCGTCAGGAAAATCAGGCTTCGCCAAAAAAGCATACTCATTGTCGGATATTTTTTTAATGCCCCCGAATCCGCCTATTTGCCTAAGCGTATTCTCCACACCGTTGATTTCCGTTTCCTTTACCGTTTTTACCGTAACCGCATCCCAATTAACGCGCATACTGCCTTTATTCCCAACGATTTTGAAGTCGGTACTTCCCCATTCTTTGGAAACACCATCTACAATATTCGCCCCTAGGGACATTTTGAAATGAGCGGCCGTTGCTTTGTTTTCATAATCAAACAAGGAGTAGATAACATCCGGCGTATCACGGCTGCCATCGTTGTAATACAGTATGTCGCCGTCTGAATATACTTTTTTGGGTTTTGAGCAACCCGTAATAAAGTGAACACTGGCGATCACATGCACAAATAGATCGCCAGCCAGTCCGGTGCCGTAATCGCTCCAATTTCGCCATGCAAAAAAACGTTGCGGAGTGAATGGCACATTGGGTGCGCGACCCAAAAACTGGTCCCACCAAATATTCTCGGATGTTGCTTGCGCCGGCGGACGGAAGCCATTTAACGGGGAGGGCGCCGCAGAAAACCGGGCATCTACGAAGTTGATTTCGCCGATGATATTTGATTCGATGAGTGCTTTTGCTAAATGTGTGCCCACCGCAGACACGCCTTGCGTTCCCATCTGAAAAATCTTACCGCTTTCTTTTTGGGTTTTGATCAATGCCCTTCCTTCCGATCTTTTATGGATGATCGGCTTTTCGCAGTATACATGCTTTCCTTTTTTGAGTGCCTCTACAGCAATTTTCTGATGCCAATGGTCGGGGGTTGCAATAATTACGGCATCGATCTGATCATCCTCCAGAATCTCCCTATAATCTTTCTCCAACCGTATATGCTGCCCCCACTGCTTTTTAGCGTCTTCCAACCGTGGGGCATAAATATCGCAGACGGACACCAGCTCCACGCCTGGAACCCGAATCGCCGTGTTGGTGTCTGCGGTCCCCATTCCCCCCTTTCCAATCAATGCCAATTTAATGGTCGATTGCGGTTTCCCAACCAAACTGAAAACTGAAGGGCTAACTGCTAAACCAGTCCCTCCTACAGCAACGCTATTGATAAATGATCGTCTATTCATGATAAGAAAATGGGATGACTACATAATTATTAACTGGATGAATTTTGTTGGCCGATACGTGATCAATTTCTAACGCCAGCATGTAATCACCATATGCCACACCTTCGCTAACAAGTCCGTCTTTAAAAATCTGGAAACTCAATGCTGCATAGTCCGTCCCTTTGGGTACGGCAGGGTTTTCCTCTACCTGATAAACGGATTCGGGGAACGGTTTATAGCCTGTTCCGTGTTCTTGATTATATTGCTCGATCAATTGCCCCTGGTTTTTCGCCGTGCCAACCGTAAAATTCACGTCATGATGATTTGGATAATTCAACTCCACTTTCAAATAATACCAAAGATGGGATGAACTGGCTGGCGTAATGGTATTGATGTCTGACCGAAAACCAGCGGCCGCAAACTGCATATAAGGTTCTGATACCTTAGGAACGATGATCGTCTGCATTTCTTGAGGATCATTTTCCATCGGATTCAAAACCGTTACGGTGCATGGAATGGCAAAAAGGGCGTCGGGATCGCTGTTTGTCTCTTCTGTATACCTTTCACTATCGAATGCTAACTCAAAAGTGGCATCGTATGTGCCCGACTCCATGTCAATCGACGAATTTTTAAGCTGATACACCGCTGGATCCAACAATTTGTATGCGGTTCCATTACCTTCGTTGTACGCAGTTAATAGATCGGGGTCAATCGCCAATCGCAGTTGTATTGCACGTTGCCCCGCACCCGACTTAATGACGTGGATCGGAATAATCGGCTGCTCAAAATTGAAAATATTTACTTCGTTTAATCCTTCATCTAGTAGATAGACCTCATCATCCACCATGTTATTGAGCATCGTGTCTTCGCAGGATAAACAAAGGCTTATTGCGATAATGCTTATTAGTAGTCCGACAGACTGTTTTATTTTGATATTCATAATTGCTGCTTCATTTACCATCCGTAATTCTGCGTAATGTTTCGCATCTCGCTTAGCTGGTCCTGATGAATCGGAAAGAAGTAGTGCTTCGGTTGAAACACCCGACTGCCGGGAAAGACAGATGTGGTACGCGACCAAGAACCTTCATAAGATGTGGAGGTCAGATTACGCGTATAAAACGCGTCGTTCATCTCTTCTTCAGCCAACATCCACGTACGCAAATCGTGGTAACGGTGACCTTCAAAAGCCAGCTCAACCATTCGCTCTTTTCTGATCAATTCTCGTAATAATTCTTGATTACCGATTACTTCCGGATACGCAATTTCCAGGTTATTTAAACCCGAACGCTTTCTAATCAAATTGATGTAGGTCAACGCTTCGGCTTCCTCACGATTGGGTTTCTCATTGCAAGCCTCGGCATAATCCAGATAAATTTCACCTAGCCGAAAATACGGCCACGCAAACTGCCCCCATTGTCCTTGCTCAATATCGTTGGTCGGGTCGCTCATCCTACGCCATAGGTAGCCGGATTTCACACAATCTCCCGTTTGGGTAAAGGATGATGTACCACCCGTATAAAAGGTAACGAGCTTTTCGCCGTGAAAGGTGTTGATCCAATACATACCGTTTGCTAATATAGACGCATAAAAACGAGCGTCTCGGCCTACCACACTATTATGCGCTTTGATAGGCGCAAAATCATCCAGTGGATGGATGAAGTTTTCGGTGAACCCTGTTTCCCGGTAGCCCGATTTTGAATCGATAATCGGTGCGCCATTAGATTCATATCCGGTTATCGGAAAGCGACCCGAGGCAGCCATCGGGTATGTATCTACCAACTTCAATGACGGGGCAAACCCACCATATCCTTCTTTTACCACCCGAGGCGGGGCCGTCCGCACATTGTAATCAAATCCACTGTTTATCCATCTACCCCAGATAATCTCGGAGTTCCATTTATCGAAATAAATACCCATATACGATTTGATGGCCTTCTTGAATGGATCTGCCTCGGTATGATCCTCGTATAAGGCATATTGGTTCAAATCGATCACGTCTTTCGCCGCTTTTGCGGCCAGCTCCCATTTATTAGGATCCGGCGCCTGCGGAAATAAGAACTCGCCTTTTCTATTCTTCATTCCCCGGTACAGTTCCGTACCATTAAATAATGGCCTAGCCATATAAAGCAACAGTTCGGCTTTAGCCGCCATAGCGGCTCCTTTGGTTACCCGACCTAGCCACGCTTGGTCGGTAATCTGTGTGGGCAATACCGCAATGCTTTTGTCAAACTCCGACACGATAAAGTCGACATTAGCCGCCAACGGGTGACGGTCAACGGAGTCGGAGGGAATAAGTATATCCGAATCTTGATCTCCCCAGATATATACGGGCCCATACCGCCGTAATAAACAAAAATAAAAATAGGCCCGTAAAAAACGAGCTTCGGCCTTCATGACGTCCTTGGATTGTTGGTTGAGTTCACCGTTTTTATCCACGTTATTCATGAAAATGGTGGCCTGATTTATTCCGCGATAATTATGCTCCCAAATTTGGTAATCGCCCGTTGTCGGCCCCCAGGATCCAATATTAATATTTAGCCAAGGCACCCAGGCTAACCAAGAGAATAACGCTTCATCACTTAACGGGACCATCCCCCCTTCACCACCGATCATGTCGTTTTCATTCGGAAGAAATCCGTAGATCTGGGCCAAATAAGCCTCTGTTGTTTGTCTTTTGTCGAAAACTTCTTCCAGGCTCATCTGGTTCTGAAGTTCTACATCCAGGTATTTCTCGCAGGAACCAAGTAAACCTAACGATACGATTCCTAAAATTAAATATATGTATATTTTCATCTTGCTTACAATATGATATTCACCCCAAAATTAAATATGCGCATTTGTGGATAGATACCGCCATATGAAGTATTTAACTCCGGATCCCACAATTTAAAACTACTGAAGGTCAACACATTCTGTCCCTGCATATAGAAACGCACTTTAGAGAGGTTTACCGGGGTTACCCAGCGCTTCGGCAAGGAATATCCCAGTTCGACATTCTTTAGTCGGATAAAACTCATGTCGCGTTGCCAGAACGTAGAGGGCTGTCGATTGTTGCTGTTTTCTATCATGGACAATCTGGGATACGTTGCATCTGGATCTGGATTGCGGGCAGACCATCTGTTATCCGCAACGTCCGAATAGATTTGGCCATTCACGAGGATATTGCCGCTTTGCCCGTAAAGCGGTCCACCGCCTATAATACGGGTCACTTTGCCCACACCATGGAAAAATACCGACACATCAAATCCCTTGTACGACATACTGGCACCGAATCCGTAATTCAATTCGGGTATGTGGGTGTCACCAATGGCGATTTGATCGTAGGAATCGATCACACCATCACCATTGATATCCTTGTATTTGATATCTCCCGGCTGTACGGTCGAAAATTTCTGTTCAGGGCTGTTGGCTATTTCCTGCTCAGATTCGAATAACCCCAGGGCAACCAAACCCCGCTGTTGGTATAACCGTTGGCCGACTTCAGCTTGGTACGCCCATATAGGTGTTGGCCGATCGTCAAATAATTTCTTATTGCGGTTGTACGTAAAGTTCCCCCGTCCTTGAAAGGCAAAGTCGCCACTATGGTGTGAAAACTCAAACGAGGCGTCGACACCCTGGTTCTTCATACGGCCCAGGTTTACATACTGTTGAACATTAACGCCCACAATAGAAGGTACACTTTCCTGGAGGATATAAATGCCCTCGCGTTTTTCAGAAAAGTAGTCGGCATTTATGGTCAGCTTGTTGAATAAACCGAGTTCGATGCCAACATTCTGTTTAATGGCACTTTCCCAAGAGACATTCGGGTTTCCCGGGTGCCCCGTAGCGATGCCACCCCGCCACTGTTGCCCTGTGCTTCCAAAATGGTATCCGCCCGTCCATGCCATTTCCGAGTTATAAGCAAACCGTCTGTCGCCACCTATTTGATCATTGCCAATTTCCCCCATCGATCCGCGGATTTTCAGATGGCTGATGGTGGGTAACAGTTCACTAAAAAAGTCTTCATTACTGATGATGTACCCCAATGCCAACGACGGGAAGAATCCGAAGCGTTTTCCGGGCGCAAAATTTTCAGAACCGTTATAACCAAAATTTCCTTCGATAAAATAGCGATCTAAGAAGGAATAGGTAAACCGAGAGGCAACACCAATGTTCCGGAACGGGAATGCGGCTATATAATCACCGGGAAAATTATTCGTCCGTTGCCGCATATTGAATAGAAATAATCCTCCCACACGGTGTTTGTCTGCCAACAATCGATCGTAGGTCAAGGAAGACTCCAGATTAATCGTACGTTCGCCGCGGTTTGAACGTGCCAACGAGAGATAGTCACTTCCATCCGCATTTTTATGCAAAATCAAATTTCCTTCCGCATCCCTGCCCGTTGCATAATAGGTTGCGGGGTTTTTGCGCTTATCTAAGGTAGATCCATTGAAAGCATCCCAGGAAAACTTGACGTTCGCTTTCAAGCCTTCGGTCACCATGTTGGAAAAATCCTGGGTGAGGCTTACCAACGACTGTGCGTTATTCCAAAAGTCCTCCGAAAAACCGGTACTATTCAATGCGTAGTAAGGATTTCGGCCGACCAACGGTTGCGCATGGGTTCCATCGGAATAAACGGTCGGAATGGCAATCGGCGTGGTGTGCAACACCATTTCGTACATCTGGGCCATATCCACGCCAAGCCTGTTTTTGGTTTCATACTGGTTGGAAAGATTCAAACTCAGGTCGGTGGAAGGCGACAGCCTGATGTCTAGGTTTGATCGGAAATTGATTTTGTCGTAGTTTACGGAAGGGTCGTAGTTGGGCGATTTATTCGGTTCGAAGATACCATTTTCCCGAAGGTAAGACCCCGACACATAATACCTAACTATATCGCCGCCCCCAGTTACATTGACATTCAGCCGATCGTTAGTGGTCGTATTTTTAAAAATCTCATCCATCCAATCCACATTTGGATAAATATCCATATCGACCTTATTTACATACAGATCTTTGAGTCCCTGAGGATAAGCATACCTTGATGAACCCTCAAAATTGATATCGTTGTAATAGTCTATCCATTGGGATGCATTGGCCAATTCGGGCACACTGGTGGGTTGAAGTATGCCTCTTTCAAAACGGGCATTAATTATCGGCTTTTCCGTCTTTCTACCACGTTTCGTAGTAATCAAAACGATACCGTTTGCACCGCGGACACCATAAACGGCAGTTGCCGTAGCATCTTTCAAAATGGAGAACGATTCCACGTCCTCCGGATCGACCAAGTCTAATGGCCTTTCGATACCGTCTACAAGGATTAGTGGTCGATTATTCGCTCCAAAGCTACTGACCCCACGGATCCAGAAAGACGCACCCGCCCCGGGTTCACCCGTACCCTGTACGGAGACAATACCCGCCATCTGACCAGCTAGGCTGCTGCTAATTTTAGAAACCGGCATCTTTAATTCATTTGGCGAAATGGTGGTAATTGCCCCAATAACGCTGGCCTTACGCTGTGTACCAAAAGCAACAACCACCGCTTCATCCAAATTGTCGACAACAGGAGTCATTACCACGTTTATGATGTTCTCTTTGTTGATGCTTTGCTCTTTGGATTCAAAACCGACAATCGTAAAAACCAAACCAGTGCCTCCACTTGGGATTTCGATTTGGTAATTCCCCGATGCATCGGTCTGTACAGCCGCATTTAAGCCTTGTACGCTTACGGTTACGCCCTGCAAAGGGTTCCCGAGATCATCGGTGACTTTACCTGCGATTATACGATTTGGGGGGGTTGCCTCTTGATAACTACGGATCTCGATCGGTTCGGGCCTCGCCCGGCCAATCAAGATGGTCTTCTCTCGCACATCGAAAGTCAGCGACTGGTCTTTTAACACATCGGTTAAAAAAGTGAGTAGTGGCACCTGTCCAGCCGTCATTTCGACCGGATGGGTATGTGCTAAGAAGCGAACATTGTAAATAACCGAATAGTCGGTTTGCTTTTGTATCGTTTGGAAGATTTCCCTCATTGAGTACCTCTTCGTTTCGAACGTGATGGTTTGCGAATACGATGCGGCACTGAGGTGGAGGCACCCGATCAACACGAAAAGTGTTGTCAATTTCATGATTCGAAAAAATTGTTTTCGTTTTAGTCTCACTATTTCCCGATAGTGGGAATGAATTTCCATACTCATGGCATATAATTGCCACCGCATACTTATTTATAAACACACCTACCGTTTGCGCAATACGTGTCTTATGGCTAAGTTTGCAGTGATTGGATAATAAAAGTTAGTTTCTACTTGCTGTTAAAAGCGTTATCCAACATCACAGGGAGGATGGTGAAGCGTCTTCCCTGTATGTTTTCAAACCTTTGAGTTACGTGGTATCTTTCATATTCATATGTATCGGTTTTATATCGTTAGTAATTTATATTATTCGATAATCAGATCGTTTCCCTGTATACGGTAGTTAATGCCAGAAATGTGCAGCAATTCCAGCACCGTCTGTAACGAAACATCCCGCGACATCGTTCCGCTAAACTGTTCGTTCGGCACTCCGCTTTCGAAAATCACTTCCACATCGTACCACCTCTCCATTTGCTTCATCATGTCTGCTAATGTTGTGTTATCAAAATTAAAGTGGCCGTCCTTCCACGCGATATAGGGCCCGACATCCACCGTCTGCTTCGTGATCATATCTCCCGAAAGCACGCTTTGCTCACTGGGAACTAACGCCATACGTTCACCGCTGGCATTCACTTTCAACTCAACACTTCCCGTTACCAAGGTCGTTTTCACATCGTGTTCATCCGTATAGGCCGAAATGTTGAACTCTGTACCCAACACTTCAATTTGCTGACCTCGGCTATGCACTTTAAACGGCTTGTTTGAGTCCTTCGTTACGGCAAAATACGCTTCGCCCTCAATTTCGACCACGCGTTCTTCTCCTACAAATCGTGAAGGGTATTTAAGCGTAGATTCGGCATTTAACCACACTTTAGTCCCATCTGAAAGTGTAATTTGATAAGTCCCCCCTTTAGGTGTGGCCAATACAAGCAGGGAAATCTCTTCGTCTTTTAAATCAACCAATTCTTCCGATCCGCTGGCATACGAAATATGTTCACCTCCCACCACAATCTCCGACTCGGCTTCACTCAAATCAATCGAGCGACCATCAGCCAATGTAAGTGTAGCACGGTTCCCACCCGGTGCGATATCTCCGGGTTTCAAGTTTGCGATTTTAGGTTTTAGATTTTCTGCTGGGTCGGTGCCAACATACCATACACTAACGAGCGTTACGATAATCACCGCAGCTGCATAAGGAAACCACCGCAGCCATCGCGTTTTTTTTATTGCATGTTCGGCGTTGTACGACTCTTCTAAATCATCAAGACCCTGAGCTTCATTTTTTGCATATTGATTCAACCATGCATGCAAGCGCGTCAACTCTTCAGGTGTACACCGGCCCGAACGATACCGTTCAAATAATTGCCTGATTTTCTCTCGTTCTTGCATTAAAATTTACAATTGGACTCCAAAGGTTCTCATCCCTTTAAAGAACTATACTAACGAGAGGGACAAAGGTTATAGTCGACTTGAGATTTTTCTAAAAAAATAATAATGCCGATACCAATCGCTGGAGTTTACCACGCAGAATACGCATGGCTTGGTGTTTATGCTGTTTTACAGTACCCTCGCTGATGGACATGCGCTCAGCGATTTCCTTATTGCTTAGGTGGTCATTCCATGAAAGTTCGTATACTTCCTTCATCTTGGGCGGCAATTGGCCAATTTTTTCTTCCAATATTTGCTCCAGCTCCCGCGCAAGAACAGTTTCCTCCGTGGCGCTCACCGATAGCTGCCCAAAGGCGAGGTATGAGCTAATATACTCTTGAAAATGTTTACTGCGGCTCATCGCGGTAAGGATCTTATTGCGCAGCACCGTGTAAAGATACCCTTTAATGTTACCGGTCGGGTCAATACGATCGGCATGCTGCCACACCGTAACAAATAATTCCTGCACGGCATCATGCGCATCCTCATCGTCGCGTAATAAATGGTAGGCCGATAAATACATCGCGGCACGATGGCGCTCATAAAATAACGCGTACGCCTGCCGATCGCCCTGTTGAATGAGCAAAATAAGCGCTTCGTCTGTAGCAGAAAAATTCCTGTCTTTGTAGCTTCGATCCATTTCTTTCCCGTTTTACCGGTGATGAGAACCTCAGGAGTAACGGGTACGGTGCTATGTTTATAATGCTTTGATTACAAACGTAGGTAAACTTTTTCACAAAATCCATGGGTGCGAATAAGAAACCACCGAAAACCTACGTGGAATCATCATTCCACGGTCAGCAACGCACCGCACCCCGGTGCCAGCCATTTCTGTTCGCCCGTAAACGGAACCCGGCCTTGGTCGAACTGGCTAACGAGCATCGTCCGGCCTTTTTCCTTGAATTGAACATCAAATGTAACAGATGATTGCATGTTCTTGTTGACCACTAGGGCATACGGCTTTCCATCGGGATGGAGAAATTCACCGACTAACAACGAAGTGCCGCTAATCGATTCGACGAGCTTGGCCGACTCGGCACCCTGACCGTTCCGCGGGACACGATCGGCATGGAACACGTTGACACTTTTCAATTTGCCATATACCGGAGCCAACGAATGAATCTGGAGATTCACGTGCCGCATCATCTCCCAGGTCTTCGTACGGTATCCGAAACGGTCGATTGGCGCGAGACGATAATTGCCGACCTGTGGTGTATAATAAGTAAAATACCCAATGCCCTTGCCGCCATACGCCAACGTAGCATAGACCTGCACAGCCAATGTAGCCTCTGAGGGTTCGGCGTAATTGAAATGCCCATTCGCTAAAATGACATTCCAGAACGGGATTCCCACTTGAAGCGACTTTTTGCGAACCGCTTCGATATTACCGAAAAAACGATCTTCATCCAATCGTCCCCCCTCTAAAAGCGAGTAGTTATCATACGAGATGTACGGGGGGGTGCAGGTTTCCACATAGCTATCGAGGTGCGCTTCATAGTCCGCCGTGCCGAGTAGCGCTGGCGGGGCGTAGTCTGGGAAGAGATTGATGTATGGTAATATACCCTGTTTTTTTACGGCTTCAGACCAGGTATTCAATTGCGGAAATAATGCCGCATTCGGTTCGTCGCGAAGGTAAATCGCATGCACAGCCTTGCGGTCTTCCGGATCGGTAATGGATGCCAAAAACGTCCGGATCTTTTCATCCGCCTCGCTTTGCGTGTTTTTTTTCGTTGCATCAATTCCAGCGTACAAAATCCCCGCTAGATGATTGTTTCTGACATATTTGAGGTATTTGGCGTCTGTGAACCCGCTCGTATTGAATCCGCAATGGTAGAGGTCATTCATCATCGCATCCATATCTACGATGTCGCCCCATGCACCTTCTGCCGGAGCGTGAGGCATCCTGCCCCAAGGAAAGATTATAAATTCGGACGGATCAACCCGTTCGCCTGTCGGGGGCACCGGTTTCGGGGCAGGGGCGCCTTGGGTACCCAAAGCTGATTCCTTAGACGGCCCCGGTTTTTCTGTGGCCAAGGCCATGGGTGCTACTGCTGCGCCAGCGACGCCTGAAACGGCTGTGGCAATAAATTTCCGACGGGTTTGATTTATCTTCATATTTACCTATAAATTTCGTTTCAATGGGTTACAAAACAGTTTCTTGATATCTACTCCATGCATTTATCCGACAAAAGCTCCTTCAACTCGTGGATATAGTCGGCCGGATTACCGCCCCCCTCCCTTAAATGCACAAGCTGATTTTTCTCACAAAGCAGAAGGAACTCATCCATCCGCTCCTGCATTTCGGGTTTTATGATCCATTGGTCGCCATGTTGGGCAAAAGCCCGATGCTCTTGACGGCCTAACTTCTTGGCCGACTCAAACAAGGCATAACTCAATGGAAGCCGGGCCAGCTTCACCCGATTCAATACCAAGCTATCGGATGAAATCGCTTTTTCCGCCAGTCGGAACAACTCGTCGTAATGTGCCCATAACTCGGGACTCAGAAACCCCTTTAGGTGATCCGTGGGGTTACCGTAAATGGTTAACGGGAGATTCGATTTCTTCAACTCATCATGGGTTAGGCGTATGTATTCATGGATGTACGGTGCCGCTGATTCGAAATAGCCATGCAGGAAGTCGGCGATCTCACGCTCCAAATCGATTTCGGGGTTCCAAAGAAGTTTCGCAATCAAATATGGCTTAAGCGCTGAAAACTCCCCCCCTTTGGAGATGTTGCCTTGTTGAAAATGTGCGTTAACGTGGTTATCTGTAAAATACTGGATGTTTGGCTGCAATACATCCAGGTTGGGAAAAGGTGCCATTAGGTTAGCGAACTGAACGACATAATCCCACATCAGGATGTTTCCGGTTAACCTACCCCAATCTTCGAAATCTTTGTTGAACGTATCATTTGTTGAATCCGCAGCAATAGGGATATGACGGTCGCTCTCGATTGTGCACAGCATGATGTTCACATTGGGGGCCGGCGTCAGGTGTTCGGGCGCCGACCGACTATAGCGGTAGGCCAATGTGGATATGTTCGTTTCGGGGAAATAAGCGGCAACCTTATTGGCAAACGTTACCAATGAACCACTCGGCGACCCCGTGTATTCGTCAATCTTCGCACACGCTTCACATTCACATTGGTACCCTTTTTCCGGATAGGTATCATTTTGACTTACCGACCAATACTTGGCCGACGGATTCTCCGCCATCCGTTTTTTTAGTGCTTCAACCACCACGTGCAGCACATCCGGATTACTCAAGCACAGCTGTGCACCGAGGTGCCCATCTTCCTGATAAGCGGTTCGATGGCCATCAATAAGTGCAAAATACGCCGGATGCTCTGCGAAGTAGGTCTCGGGAGGAACGAGCGTCGCGAACGTATGCACCCACAGCCCCCAATCGGGCTTCATGTTATGCAGTCTATGCCAGTCGCGGTAAAATTCATCCGTGGCTACGTAGTAATAAACGTTTCGATACTGATTTTTTGGCACCTCCCGATCATTTATGGGCTGTGCGAACTCGATTTCGGTCAACGTCGGGAATTTGAATACATCCGGTGAATAGCACCGATACCCGAGGTGTTTTTCAAAAAAGGAATAAACTCCATATAAAACACCCTTTCCACCGCCCCCGTTAATGAGCAGTAAGTCCTTTTTGGATTTGATGAGAAACCCATCTACCCCCAAGTTGCCAGCTGCTTCCTCTTCCAGGTATTTTTTCGCCACGCGCCCAATCAGGATTTCAAATGCGCCTTCGGGTGGGCCGTCCCAAATAATAGGCAGCTCGATACCTGTGCTCAGCGCAAATAACCGCTGAAACTCAGTGGCTGCCTTTTTTTCGACAGATGATGCGGTATCTGCCACAACAATCGAATATGCGCTCTTGCCCTGAGCAACCAACACCAATGGTTCGTTAGCACCATCACCGGACCCAGCCTGCGGAATACCCGCTGAAGCCCCATCTGACCATCCAACGATGAACCAACATACACAGCCAAAGTAATAAAGAGATCGTAACATAAGTGAGTACAATTCGCCAAGATAAGACATATAGGCAAAGGGTGGCCGTTTCTCACCATCCACATACAAGGTAGGCAACTTATTGTCCATGCGTATTTCAGCACGGGCACCTGCCGGTTTAGACGTGCGCTTGAAAACATTGCACCCCGCCAAAAAGAGCACCCATACGACCGAAAAAAGATACAATATGCTTCTCATTTTTATATTATGGCTGCCAAGCATAAACCAATATATCGCCCGGGGCTACCGGCAGCGTGCTGATGTAAGCGTCGGCATCGACGGTGCGACCATTCTTCAATACGCGCTTTAGTCGCTCGTCGCCCTCGATGGTCACAGACATACTTTTCTGGAAATCGCGGTTCACAATAACCAGGTAAGAGGTGTTTTCGTTCTTCAGTAACGACACGACTGCCCCTGTTCCCTCCGTTTCAAATTTGGTAATCACATCAGGCAATTTTTCCAGTCGGTGTGTTCCGCGAGGAATCGAGTCGCCCGTGTGTGCTACCGATATCACCTTTGCGTTCAAGAACACCTTAGACAGGCCTCGGATTTCACGATTCATTTGCGTGATATAGTCATAAACTTCCGTTCGCTTTTGGGTATCATAATCAATCGGCGCGTGATGAAAATCCCACGTACCCGGTTTGGGTGTCCAATAAGTGAAATATTGTATACCCTGCGCCCCATAGGCTAAATTGCTATACACCTGTACCCTGATCTCTGCAGGTGTGGGAATGGGATAAGGCTCATGGGCCACAGCCAGCGCAAATGCCCAGAATGGTTTCCCCGCTTTATCTGCCTCGTCCGAAAAAATCGCTAAGTTTTCGTAATACTCCGGGCGCATCGTCCGGTTGCCGGAGCCATCCACCACGATGGGGTAATGATCAAACGACAACAACTGAAGCGGCACCTCTTCGATAAACAATTGCACGTGCTCGCGATACGTTTCGGTGCCCAATGCTTCTTTCGATGCGTAGTTAGGAAAGAGGTTCAAATAACAGAAGTGTTCGTCGTCAACGGCTTGGATGCGTCTTGCCCATTCCCCCAATTCGGGGAAATCGGCACGTCCGGGTTCATCCCGCAGAAAATAACCAGCTAACGCCGGATGGTCTTTAAACCGCCGGACGATCTTTTCGGGTTCGGTTGCGAGTTCGGGACAATGGATGATCATTTTTATACCTGCCTTTTGGGCTGATTCCATGGCCACAGCGAGTTCGTCTACACTGCTAAAGAACGTGAAATTGTGGGTAATCCCCGACTGGCGTAGCTCTTCGTAGCGTTCCACTGTGCTTTCCTCGGGGGAAACCCCGTACCAGGCCAGAATCGGGATCTGTTCCACCGTGTTCGCTTGCTGTTGCGCAACCAACAGAGACGAATAGCCCGTCAGGCTTACAAATAAAAGAAGGTATTTCATGTTCATTCTGATCGATTTAATGATTTTCATTCGACTGTTATTTCATAAAGCATTACACCATGAAGTGGAATATCGGTTTGGATATGCAATTCTCCATCTTTCACCTCGAGCATTTCCTGTACCGGATGCACTTGGGCCCGGGAGCGGTAAAAAGGCACCCGGCTATTAAAAAACGCTACATGTTTACCGTCTTTCAATGTGGGTGGCTGAATAACGAAGCTATCTGATGACCAGCCGAAATCGTCGGCCGTGATCCCCATGCGTTCCCGGTCAGCGAGCCATTCGTCAAAAAAATTCGAATCGTCGCTAATCAAGCTCCGCACGGCCGACAATTCCCCGCTTTTCGATTTAATTCCGCTGATTACGCAGGATATCTCGCGGGTTGCGGTATGATGGAGGGAATCTGAGTAAGCGTAGACTAGGAGATATAATTTCCTCTTATGCTTGTCCCATGCAGCCACAGCACCCACATCTTCACCCGCCAATTTTTCTCCGGCACTGTGTTCCAGTGGCAGACGGACACTTCCATCCATTTTATAAAATAACGCCGATGCTTGGTCCGAAACAGATGGAACACCCGGTAAAATACCGTGCGACGTATAAGCCCAATGGCTGAAATAGTCGATATCGGCATCCAGCATCATCCGGTACATCCGAGCGTCATACGCCGCTTGCCACGTCTGCCCAACGGCCCTCGGAAATAGGGATTTCCCATCAAGCCCGTTAAGGATGCGTCCTTCATCTATTCCGTAAAAGACTTGATCAAAACCTTCCTTTATGGCTGTCGCTCTTAAGTGGTCGATCGTCTCTACGAAAGAAGCACTACCAACCACCTGTTTACCTGGGCGTTCATCATAATACGACGCAGCCAAAAAATCAAGTCGGGTGCCTGTCTTTCCGGTACAATTATTTTTTCCACGGGCACAATGGGCAATGAGTTGCCGTTCATCCCAAAGCCCTTCAGAGACTGTCATGCTGTGTGCTCCTACGCAGATATTTTTCCCCAACACCTGTTCCAGCGCATCTACGGTGTAGTCGTACAGCTTGAAGTAAGCATCCTTTGTTTTCTCCGGATCGTCGTCAACCGAGAACCACGACTTATTCTCATACTCGGTAATCACACCGAAACGCCACGCCTGCACCTGCTTTTCGCCAAACTCCTCCACGAGGGTTTGCATCATTGCCTTGATATAACCATGCCATAGACCGTAATCGTATGGGGGGCGCACATTGACTCCAAAATCCTTGCTGATTTCAGGATCTGCCGAGTATTTTAACGGTACATTCCCTAATTTCAGATGTGGTATAAGCCCTTGGCCCACGATATTCCGGCATGCCCGGATCAAGGGTGAGAAATCATAGTCGTCGGTTACCGACCGGTCCAGCGGATCTTTAAACAAATCACGTTGCTCACTTCCGCCGACAGCGGTCATCAACTGGACATAACGGACGTAGGGGAAATTTTCATGGAAATAATCGGCCGGCTGCTTTTCTATACCACCGTGCCATTCCGCGGCATAGTTCCAAACGTTGATGTTGTCGGCCGGGTTTCCTATTTCGGGACCTGATTGTCGGATATCGCCATGGAACGCATGATATCCAGAATCTAAAGAAGCTGGCCGTTCTTTCGCTATCGGATGAGGTCGTGCTTCGACCAATGAGGGGAATAAACTCACCAAAAGTAGCGTAAGGCGTAAAACTGTCATTATCTGCAAGGTTAACTGGTTACCAAACAACCATCATTCACCAGCGAACATACCTTTTTACCAAAAAAGGCGCAACCTGTACCATACTGGGATTACCGCTGAGGGATGAGCCGTACCGTCCGCAAGTCCAACAAAGGGCCGGCAAGATCCGGATCGGCAGGAACCACCGTAAACCGGTGTTTGCCTTCGCTAATCTCGACGGTACCCACGATGGCTGTCTTGAAGGTTTCCCAACTGCCAGACTTCTCGATGTCACCGCTAGCTCTTCTCCATCTACCAGCATGTTAATGGTCTTACCTGCTTCTTCATCCGATACTGACCAACCTTCCCATTCGTACGGGTTGACGTTATGTAACTAGCAATCTCGCCAACAGGAGCCACCCATACCTCTTCATGCGCAGCAAGGTATTCGCCCAAAGCATTCAGAAAATCCAAACGGGTGGTCTGCCCTGTGTGTTCAGGCTGGGTATCATGCCCCGCCAAAGCAAGCCATCCTAAGGCTTACTCAAATCCCCTTCAATATAGCTTAGCACCGCATCGATCAAATCCTGGCCGGCACCGGGCTTGAATGGGGTCACCGTGGTCTCATAACCGCCGAACGGAATCTCCGCATCCGTCATCAGATACCCCAGCCATCCGTTCGTGTACCCATAATAGAACGTGTAGGGGAACGGTGACCGCTCGCGTATTTCGTTGGAAATCTCGCAGAACAGCTCCAATGGAGCGCTCCAGATGACGATATCGCTGTTGATTTTCAGAAAACGGACCGGTAATTTCACCACTTTGACGCCTACGCTGTTCTCCCCGCTGTAATCGGCGAGGTATTCCGGCCAGTTCAAACCTTCCCGCTGCGGCGTTTCAACCACGGTTTTGCCTGTTCTGAAAACAACGGTTGCGCTGCCCTCGGGCATCCGCTCATTCGCCTCCAGAATACGGTCGCCCAGCAACACCTCAAACTCCGGCAGCCGGAACGGATTGGGCTGCGTGCTGTATATCGGCGCGATGTTGCCCGCCGCTCCATTGATGAACAGCATCGTGGCACCGCTTTCACGCTCCACATAATCAGCCACGATACCGGGCGCATCACCGCTGATCAGCGTACATTCACCGCCGATCACCGTGCCATGCATCGCATAATTGGCCATGATGGCGATGGGCGAACCGTCCGGCCTGTCCAGTCGCAACATGCCGATGCGCCGGTCAACCGGCAGATCCGGATTGAGCCCCAGATAGGTCTCGCCAGTGGCCCGTCGCGCACGGCGGTTAATGTTCGCGTTGGCATGCCCCCAGCCCACCGAGAGCCGTGCGGGCTCCAACCGATCGATTGCATCAGCTACGGCATCCACTAATTTGGCTGTCGTCGCATCGGTATACGCTTTGTCATACGCATGCGTATAGCGCTCCCCCAGAAATGCTTCGGCCAGCCCCGGAGGGCCAACTTCCGGAGCCGAGTGTGTGTGGGTCACCGACCACCAGAAATTTTCAGGAGGGATGCCCAGCTGCTGCTCCAGCAGCACAGCCACCCTATCGTATTCAGAAGGTGAGACCAGGCAGATATCCGAGGATACCAATACAAAACGGGTCGTACCATCATCCATCACCGCAACGCGGTGGTAGATCCGGTCGTGGACTCCCGTGGATTTACGGGCTCCGTATCCCAAAAGCTGCTGGGAGTCGCTGGGCGTGATATCCACCTTGCTCACCGCGGCACGGAACGACTGCGCGTGGGCGGGAACCAGAAACCCACTCAAAATGAATAGGGAAACGATTATTCTTTTCATGTTCAATTCAGTTTTTTGATAAAGGTCAGCAGGTCATCCATCTCCTCGGGCGTAATCTGGTGTTCCAGGCCCGAGGGCATCAGCGACATGGCCAACGAGTTCATTGAAGCGATGTCACTCCGGGGGATTACCTCGTCCGCTTTGTTGTAGACACGCAAGGTGACCGAGGTCGGCGTCTCCGAGCCGATGATGCCACGCCGGACTTCGCCGTCGGCCATCGTGAGCTCCCAAAGGTCAAAGCCGTCGGCGATCGACAGGTTCGGATCAAGGATATCCTTCAGTATCGCATCAGGTGCCCGGTTGCGGATGGTCGCCAGATCGGGTCCGTAGGCCGTACCGAACTCTCCGCCGACTTGATGGCACGGCGCGCAATGCTGCTGGTAGAGCAGTAGCCCCTTCTCCACGTCTCCGGAGTTGTCCAGCGCGCTTTCGTATTTGGCCACGGTATTCTCCTTTTCCTCTTCGCTCACAGCATCGGGGGCGAAGACCGCACGCGCACGCCGGCGCAGTTCATCGTTGCCTTGGGCCATCAACCCCACCTGTTGACCCCAACCGACAGCCGATGGCTCAATCGTGCCTGCCTTAAGCGCCTCAATGAGCTGCGTGATGCGGCCCTCTCCCGCAAACAGGATACCGACCGTCTCCTCGCGGACCGGCGGCGGAAGTTCCCCCCACCGGTCGATCAGCCAGGCCGTGATATCCGTACCCCCGACGCGCCCAAGGGCCCGCACGGCCACCCGCTGCACGTCCGCGGACTCAGCGGCCGACAGCAGCGCCGGAAGCTTATCCGCGGCGTCCTCGGGGGAAACCATCGCAACGAACTCGATTGCACGGATCCGCAGGTGATCCCCCAAGCTGGTATCACCCAGCAATGCAACCGACCTATCAAGGACCGGCTTGGCCGAACCATCGCCCGGTAGGCCGATGCGGCCCAGCAGCTCCAGGCTAGCCCAGCTGACGCTTTCATAGCGGTGGCCGTAGATCGCCCCCACCAGCCGCCGGCGTTCCAGCTCCAGCTGGCGAGAGGCCGTGTGCGACCCGCCCCGCTGGGCAAGGCCTCGAAGCAGCGCCGCCTGCCACGAACCGTCACCGCCCGACGTTTGCAGGGCCCGATTGATCAGCGCCTTCATATCAGCGGCACCCGCCGTGGCAACAGACATCGACGTCACCCGCTGGATTAGGTCCGTATAGGCGTGGTTACCTTCACTATAATCGCCGATCGCCGTGTTGAGCAGGCCTTTGTAATCCGGCGAGGCCGCTGACAGGGCCGCATATTGCATCCACGGGTCGCCTAGCCCCGCAAAGAGCATAGACTCACGCACTTTGGCCACTGCCGCATCGTCCACCCCGCCCAATGTACAGAGCAGCTGGAAACGGACACGGCCGTTGCCATCGCCCTGCAGGGCCGTCAGTGCCTGCCGTACCGCGCCCGAGGAAAGGTAAGACTCCGAAAGCTTGATCCCGTTCTCGCGAATGCCCGCAACCGGGTCTTCCAGTAATCCGAGGACGTCTTTTTCCTCCAGCGCACCCAGACCCTCCAGCGCCCAGGCGGCATGCAGCCGGCCCACCTCTTCCGGCGAGCCCAGCATATCCCGCAGCAACGGGATCGCCGCCGTGCTCTTCCGGTCCACCAGCAAACGCTGCGCCGTGCGGCGGTACCACAGGTTCTTATCCGAAAGGTAACCCACCAACTCCCCGTCCGTCGCATCGCCCAGGGACATACCGCCCGTCCACAGCGCAGCGGGCGTACCTTTGGGCGTGATCCGGTAGATCCGCCCGCGGTCGATGCCATCGTACAGGTTCTGCGACTCGGCAGCGCCCTCGGCCATCCATTCCGGGTGCTCCACCACGCGCCGGTAGTAATCGATCACGTACAGCGCACCGTCCGGTCCCACGTAATGGTTCACCGGACGGAACCACGGGTCACGCGAGGCAAGGAATTCCTTGCCTTCGTACACCCGCGAGGCCGTGAACGTAGCCCCCGATTCCCGCACAAGATCCGCATGCACCAAATTGCCCACCGGCTCGGCAACGAAGACCACGCTGTCGAAAGGTGCTGGGAAAAGGCCACCCTGGTAGGACGTGATTCCGCAGGCAGCTGTAAAAACACCCAGATCCGTCAGCAGCTGGTGCTCCGGGTTCACCGTAATCGGGTAGACCTCAGCCGCGGGGCCGTGGTCCGAAACGGAAACCGTCACTCCTGGAATCAAGAGCCCCGGATTGCGGTCAAGGTACTCCGCCTGGAAAACCTCATGGTAGATGTGGTTGGCATTGCTCACCAGGAACTGCCGCCCCCAACGGTCTTCCGTATGACCGAACTGCCCCGCACTCGACAACATCTCCAGCCCGTTGCGGTCTGGACGCAAGCGCACGCGCCGCCCCCCACCGTTGGCCGGAAGGACAGGTGCCCCCGCCACACCGGGATAATGCACTTCCGTGCCCAGGTCGCTGAACTCCTCCGTATAGACGCTCGCCACACCGGCAGGCTCGTTCGAAAGGTAGATCCAGTTATCGATGCCATACATCGGTGTGTTCATGTTGTGCTGCGGGTTCGATAACGCAAAGCCAGTCAGCAGCGTGTCTCGCACCTCCGCACGCCCGTCACCGTCGCTGTCCTCGAAGTAAAGCAAGTTCGGCGCATCCGTGACCAGGATGCCCTGCTTCCAGCGCATCACGCCCGTGGGGAACTGGAGATCGCCGGCAAACACTTCGCTCCGGTCCATCACACCATCGCCATCATCGTCATGAAGTAGCTTCACCGTGCCCGAACCGCTCTTGTCAAGCGGATAACCGTGCATCTCCACAACGTACATGCGGCCGTACTCGTCAACCTCCATCGCAACCGGATCAGAAATCAATGGATCGGCCGAAATCAGCTCGATCTGGAAACCCGCTGCCAACTCGAAACTGCCCAAGGCCTCAGAAGGCGATAAGCCTCCGCCAGCGGGAGGGCCGTCGCTCCGGCAAGATGTTGCCACGAAACCAAGAAAAAGGAAAAGGTACACTAAATGGGAATTGCGAAACATATAACCCGCGCTCCTTATCGGTAGCCGTACCTTACAGACACTTATGAATAATTTGCCGTACGTCATCAGACGATCTACATACCATTGAGTGAAATTTCCAGCGGTTTATTCATACCAACCATCCAGTTGACAACCGTAAGCGATTCGACTCCCGCTGCACGGTACACCTGTTGTTTAGCATCCTGGGCAAGACTGAACGTAGCGCCCCCCAGCGAAACGGATATGGGCAGCGAGCTCTTGTTGGTTAGTTCCAATGTGCCTGGGGTGATCGTTTTGATAGATACAGATGCCTTGAATAATTCGGGTAACCAAGGGTCCCGGCCCCAAAGCATACCGGCCGCCCAGCCAATGGTGCGTCGCGCAAACATCGCCTCACGCACACTTTCTACCGTGCGCTCCTTAGCCAGCACCAACGTAATCGGACGGAAGGGATTTTGGATGCCATAAAGATTCAGTTCACTCGAATGGATATCGCTATTAGCAAAAATAGCCAAATCCCGTGCGTTACACCAATCGGATACCACCGGATAATGTTGTGTGCTATTGAACACCTCAATGCCGTGCATCATCCCCTGTTTAAAAATCGCCTCGTGCTCGGGGGTAAACCGTAGCGGTGCTCCTTTTTCAATTCCACCGCTCTTTGGCGCTTCCCATCCCGGATGGTTCCATAATAGAAACCCGCCCTGATCGACCGCGATCTTAAACATCTCCCGCCAGTCGGCCACAGCGGCAGCAATGGGGTTGACGTCCTCGATAAAAAGCGCATTGAAATGCCCGGGAGGCATATTGAACTTCGTGATCTCCGTACCGGGCACCAACAGCAGATTATGGCGGTCGGCGTCAGGTTTTGCGAGTTTATAAGCAATATTAAAGTCGCCCCCTACTTCATCAATCAATTTCCACTTTCCACCTTTGCTAAAATACGGTCGGTACTCGATGTGGTCAGTGATGGCAATCACATCCAACCCATTTTGTACGGCCTCCCGCACGCGGTCTGCAGGCATTACATGACCATCAGAAAACAAGGTGTGCATGTGAAAATCGCCTTTCAACACCTGGAACCCGCCGGTCTCGGGAATGGTAATCTCCCGCGGCGCGATGGATTTGATATTCATGGATCCTCGCATACTGACCGTGTATGTATTGGTCTCTGCGTTGAGCGGCTCCTCCCAGGCACCTTTCGACATCGCAGCCGATGCGGGCACCAAACTTGCCGCACCCATGAGTGCCGAATGCTTTAGAAATTCACGACGGTTTGACATAATTTTGATTCATTTGGCTCGATGTACGTAACAGTTATAGGTAACAATAAATGACGTATAACCGAGATAAATACTGGTTTTTAATTAGTAAATCAAGGCAATGATACCCATTTTGTTATGCCATTGCAACCTGTACCATACTGGTACCGCCGCCATGCCAGCACAGTGGAATGTTCCCAGACGAAAATAGCGGACGTTGCCATCGATTTTTTTCTGCTATTTTTGATGCATGTTATTTCAAATAGACACCGTAGACTTACACACCCACCCACCCTCGGAAGGCAGCCCTTACTATCAGATTATTCTGCTTTCTTCTCCAGCCGAATTCGTGGTTGATTTTACGGTATATGAGAACACATCCACTTCTTTATTGTTCCTCAGCCCTTACCAGCACCTGTCATGGAAATCGGCGTCCAGTACGTCTGCCACCCGGGTATTATTCCATGGCGATTTTTACTGCATCGAATTCCACAAGGAAGAAGTAGCCTGTAATGGGCTGCTCTTCAACAACATTTATTTGCAACCCGTTGTCCCTGTCGATGAAAGTGTCTATCAGGAAGTAGAACTTATCGTCCAAAAAATGCAGGTTGAAGGGACAGCCAACTCCACGTTTTCCGAGTCGGTTATCAAAGCCTACCTGCAACTTATACTGGCGCTGGCCAGTAAAGCAAAAAAACAATTGATCGACTCCGTATCGCTATCCGACAGTGCGCAAGGGGCAGCGGGAAAGCTGTTTCAGCAATTACTTGAGGATCACTTTACCGTTGAGCACGCTATCCATTTCTATGCGGAAAAACTAAACCTTAGCCCGAGTGCCTTCAGCAAAAGGGTGAAACAACAGCTTGGCAAAGCCCCATCTTCCCTCATCCAAGAGCGTGTTATCCTGGAATCAAAAAAGCAACTACACCTCACCTACCTTTCCGTAAAGGAAATCGCGACCCAACTGGGATTTGGCGATGAACACTATTTCAGCAGGTACTTCAAGAAGCATGTCGGTATTTCGCCATCCAAATTCAGGGAGGGGGTTGGCATTTCTGTCGTTGCGCAAAAAAGTCCATGACTCATCCGCATTTGTCCATGTTACACAGCGCTGAGGCACCCTATTTTTGTCGCTTAACGATAACGCATCATGGACAACATCATCGACATTTTAGCACGCAGCCAACGGACCTTCATCCATCTCGCACGAATAGCCATCTTTATGGTCATGGCTTGGATCGGCGGGTTGAAGGCTTTTCAGTACGAAGCGGATGGTATCGTTCCGTTTGTGGCAAACAGCCCCTTAATGAGTTTTTTCTATAGCAAGGATGCGCCCGAATACCAGCACTATAAAAACCCCGAAGGCAAAACCGTAACCAAGCACATCGAGTGGCACCGAACAAACCACACCTATGTGTTCTCTTACGGCTTGGGTAGCGTTATTGTCGTCATTGGCCTATTGACCCTGGCCGGCATCTGGTCGGCAAAACTGGGGTTAGTCGGCGGCATATTAACGTTCTTGATGTCTATCGTTACCCTTACATTCCTCATCACCACACCCGAAGTGTATGTACCCAACCTGGGCGGTGATTTCCCGACCCCACGGCATGGATTCCCCTACCTTTCGGGTGCTGGCAGGCTGGTATTGAAAGATGTGATTATGCTGGCTGCCGGACTGATCGTTGCCGGCGAGGCGGCGCAGCGGTTGAAGAAGCTTTAATGTCTCTTGATTTCGCATTTGTAGATATAATTGTATTTTAGCTGCACCAGAAATCATACATCATTATGCGAACAACATTAATTTACTTATGTGCCGTCCTATCCCTCGTTTTTGTAAAGTGCGGCAATACCGCCAACGACGAGCAACCGCCTTCCGTTGAGGGAAACCCATTCCGTGCCGCCACGTTTAATATCCGGTATAATGCCGATGCAGACAAAACATCGGGGAATGGATGGGACCTGCGGAAAGGGCCGGTCTCGGAGGTTATCCTTACCCACCAATTCGATGTGGTAGGAACGCAGGAAGGCGACGCCGGCCAGTTGGCCGATCTGAAGGCCCTGCTCCCGGGTTTCGACTTTACCGCCTACCCCTACGGTGGCAAAGGGGACTTGCATAATTGCGCCACTTTTTACCGTACCGCCTTATTTGAGGTACTCGATAGCGGTGTCTTCTGGCTCAGCGAGACGCCCGACGAGCCAAGTATCGGGTGGGACGCCACCGACCGGCGTATCTGCCAGTGGACCAAATTCAAGGTCAAGGATACGGGAGAAGAATTTTTCTTCTTCAACGCGCACTTCTACTGGCGGCTGGAGGAAGCCAAAAGAGAATCGGGACCCCTCATTGTTCAGAAAGTCAAGGAAATTGCGGGCGACGCGCCGGTTATCTGTGTAGGCGATTTCAATTCAACCGTGGAGACCCCGCAGATTCAAGCTGTAAAATCATTGCTTGGTGATGCCTACGACCGCACTAAAACACCCCGCCAAGGTGTGGAGAACACCAACATGGGCGGCGGCGTGTTCCAAGGTACCCCGAAAAACCGGATCGATTACATCTTCCTCACCTCACATTTCGAAGTGGAAGATTACCAGGTGCTCTCCGATGTCTATAACGGGGATCATTACCCGTCCGATCACTTGCCGGTTACGTCATTGCTGACACTCAATGACCGCGACGCTTCCCGTCCGTAGCCGGTTACCACGAGTCGATCCGCATACACGTCAACAATAGCGAAGGCATTGGGGCTGTTCTCTACCATGCCCTTGAAATTAAGGAAATGTACCCCTTGCGCTAGGTGATAATCCCCTGTGTGGCGATGGCCGTTGAAGTAGGCCATCACGTTTGGGTAACCCAAAATGAGTTCCCTCAACCGCTCATCGCCCCACAGGTTATGCGCTTCAGACTCGGGGAAAAGCGGGTAGTGGCAAAACAAAATGACCCGTTCGTTGGCGGTCGCCGCCGATTCAAGCTCCGAAACGAGCCAACGGTACTGCTCGTCGCCCAGACCGCCGTTCCAAGGCTTTCCATTCGGTGCACCGGCGACCTTCAACGAGTCGATCAGTGCTTCCGCACGGATATAAGGGGTACTTCCCGGAGCATTGGCAAATAAACTCACATCGTTTCCATCCAGATAAATCAACCGGAGGTTACCTATGCTGTTCGCATAATACCTGCTTTCCATCCCCTGCATGGATGGCACCTCTTCTAAACGATCTGGGGCAACCGAAAAATCGTGGTTGCCCAACACGTGGTAAACGGGCATCGATAGCGGGGCCAACCTGGCTAGGGCGGGCTGGAAACTGCCGTAGTCGCGGTCAATCAAATCGCCCAAACTGACCACCATATCGACCTGCCGTTTCTCGAATTCGGCAACAGCCTCGTCCAGCTTTGCCAGCGACTCGCGATAGTGGCGGTTATTAGCCGTTTCGCAATCGCAATACTGCGCATCGGCAATGATGCCAAGCGATAGCAAGGGCTCATCGCTTGCAGCCTGCTGCATGGCGAAACTTGCGGCAAACCAAAATAAGAGCGACAGGGTAATTGATATCGTTTTCTTCATCTTGTAAACTTACGCGGTTTTCAATTCCTTCACCGCATGGTCTACCGCACGTGCTGCCAGCGCCATGTAGGTGAGCGTGGGGTTTTGGGTGGCTGTGGACGTCATGCAGGCACCGTCGGTCACATAGACGTTCTTACATAGGTGCAACTGATTCCACTTGTTCAGCAGCGACGTTTTCGGGTCGTGCCCCATGCGCACACCGCCCATCTCATGGATGTCGTTACCTGGCCGCCGGCCATCGTCCTGCGTCTTGATTTTGCTGAACCCCGCAGCCTCGTACATTTCCGTCATCCGGTCGTAATAGTCCTGCCGGCGTAGCCAGTCGTCCTCGGCATATTCCACAGACACGTGCAACAGCGGCACCCCCCACTTGTCTTTTTTATCCTTGTCGAGCCATACGCTATTCTGTTCCTTGGGGATGGTCTCGGCCATCATGTGCGAGTGCACCCGCCAGTTGCTCCACGTGCTGTTGAGGAGGCCCTGCTTCAGCGCATCGCCAATACCACTGCTATCGCGGTTCTCGTACCGGCTGGCACCGAACGCTGCCGCCCAACCGCGGAGGAACGCCGTCTCCTGCTTATTTACGTTCCTGAAGTTGGGGATGTAACCGCCCCCGGCGGGGTTACGGCCATCGGTGCGGTATTGGAGCAAACCATCGTATTCGGCACTGATCCGCGCGGTATAATTATGGAAAGCTACAAACTTACCCATCAATCCGCTGTCGTTGCCCAAACCATTGGGAAACCGGTTGGAAACCGAGTTGAGCAGGATCAGGTTGGTATTTAACGTGGAGCCGTTAACGAAAATCACCTTGGCGTAAAAATCGATTTCTTCCAACGAGTTGGTGTCGATGACTTTCACCCCCGTGGCCTTACCCGACGTCTCGTCATACAGCACCGAATGGGCCACCGAATGTGGGCGCAACGTTAAGTTGCCTGTTTTCTGGGCCCACGGAATGGTCGATGCGTTACTACTGAAATAGCCACCGAATGGGCATCCGCGCTGGCACAGCTTCCGGTTCTGGCATTGCACACGGCCTTGCTCGATATGGATAGGCTGCGGTTGCGACAGGTGTGCACACCGGGCACTGATGATATGCCGGCCGTTGAAGTGCCGATCTACCGTGTTCCGGAAATGGTCTTCCACCGCATTCAGCGGATACCCGGGCAGGAATTCCCCATCGGGCAGGGTAGCCAGCCCATCCTTATTACCGGCGATGCCGACAAACCGCTCCACATAGCTATACCACGGAGCGATATCCGCATAGCGGATCGGCCAGTCTACGGCAAAGCCGTCGCGGGCAGGGCCTTCGAAATCATATTCGCTCCACCGTTGTGTCTGCCGGGCCCATAGCAAAGATTTGCCACCCACTTGGTAGCCTCGTATCCAGTCGAAATCTTTTTCCTGCACGTAAGGGTGCTCTTCGTCTTTCACGAAAAAGTGTTGGGAATCTTCTTTATAAGCATAGCACCGGTTGGCAATGGGATTGGCCAATTTGTCGGCATGGGTGGTCTCACCGCGGTGGTCCAATTCGTAGGGGTACAGGTTGGTAGTGGGGTAGTCTTTCACGTGGACCACATCGCGCCCCCGCTCCAACAACAGCGTCTTCAGTCCCTTTTCGGTCAGTTCCTTGGCCGCCCAGCCCCCGCTGGCGCCCGACCCGATGACGATGGCATCAAACGTACGTTCTTTGATGCTATCTATTGCGATATTTGCCATACTTATTGCCCTGCTGTTTTAACGGTTGCACCATCGGTTGTTTCCATCGGAAAGTAACCATCATACCTGCCCGGCACCAGTTCGTATTTGACCAAGTTCGTCATCACGTATTTCGAATTCATGTACCCTTGGATCGCCCGCCTTTTCAGCAAGGAGAAAAATTTACCCGCAGCGTCGCCGGCCTCACCGATTTGCTTCAGCAGGTTTTCCCGGTGTTCTTTCTCCGCTTCTACGAAAGCGCTCCCCAGCACGTTACGTGACCAGTCCGCAAATGCACGTACTCCATCTACAAATGCCTGTTGTTCTTCCGGCCCGTGGCAGTCATCCACCATCTTAAGGGCGAAAAGGTGCAGCATCAATTTCCGTCCACCGGGCGTATCGGTTGCTGGGATCAGCGTTTCAACGAGTGCCTCCAACAGCGCCTCGTCATCTTCACTCACTTTTAAATGAACCAGCTCGATGCTGGTCCTACCCGATGGCCGGAAACATGCGGGGAGTACCAACGTGCCTCCGGCGATGTATAACATTGTTCGTATCGAAGCTCTGCGATCCATATTTTTTATTGCGATGTGATTTTAATCCGAATTCTTAACGGCGCTGCATTATTTATCGATCTCGATTTCGAGTACCTGTTTGTCGCTTAGCAGCGCGCTCTTCAATGCGGCATAATCGATATCCTGCACCGCCACCCCGTTATCGATGGCTTGGCACGCAGCGGTGGCTGCCGACTGCCCCAGCACCATGAAAACGGGTTCCATGCGGATCGAACCAAACGCGATATGCGATGCACTCACGCAGACCGGCACCAGCAAATTGCCGCATTCGGCTTCCTGGGGTACGATGGCGCGGTAACTGATCGGGTAGGGATATTTTACGTGTGCTTCCACGTTCCCCTCGTTCTGCACGAACCCGTTTACATCCACATAGCGCTGTATATGGTGTGAGTCCATGCCATATGCCCCCATACCCACGGGGTCTTCCACAACCTCCTTCCGTTCGCAGTTTTTCTGGGTCATCACGTAGCTACCCACCATGCGCCGCGCTTCGCGGATATAGAGCTGATGTTGCCAGCCGTTGCTCCCCTCGGCATACTCGTCTTTGCATGTGCCCCATTTTGATACCGCATCACGTACTTTTTGGGGTATCCGTGGGTGGTAGGCCAATGTCCACATCAAGCCTTGCTGATAGTCCCTGTGTGTTTGGATGATCCGCTCCCGTTCTTCGTAAGATGCCTCCGGGTAATCGTGGTTTTGCCCGATGAAGTCGGTGGAGAACCCTTTCTGGTTGTTGGTATCCGTCTTGCGGTTGGGCATGGGCGAGTTAATCCAGGGCACCAGTTTGTCGCCATAGGTATACATCTTCTCGATGGGGCCCGTAGCCGCTTCGTAGTTTCTGATGAGCAGCTCATAGTTGAGCTCATTGTAATTCGCGGGCTTCTTAAACGGTATGCGGTTGTCGGGGTGGTCGGTGAGTGTCATCCGGAAGCAGTACGCCTGTATCTTGTCGTCGCCCTCGCCATCCACCCCTGGGGGCCCTTCGGTGATGTATGGCAGCAACCCGCTTTCCGGATCGCCTTTCACGATGTAGGGATCTACCCGGTCAATAAAGTTGTGGTTATACGCATTCTTAGAAAGCGTCCAGTTCAGTGTTCGGCTTATTTTATTGGCCTGCACACCGTTCAGCGTTTCGCCGTATTCGCTGTTGGCCTCCCGTCCCACGTGGTAGCTAACCCCCGTTGCCGCCATCAGGTCCCCTTCGTAGGTGGCGTCGATGAACATCTTCGCGACATACCGTGCGCCATTTTCCATTTCGATCGATTCGATACGGTTGCCGTTTTTGCTGACACCCGTTTCCCGGTTCAACTGTTCGTCGTATACCACATCGACCTTTTCGTCTGCCAGCATTCGGCGATACACTTCGACGGCGGCAGAAGGCTCAAAAGTCCACATGGCATCTTCCCCGTCGGCCGTCCGCGTTTGCCCTTTATCCACGTATTCGTCCCGCCGTTGCCATTTCCAGCTTTTCGGGTCGTCGTAATATTCGCGTATGCCCTGGTAGAATTCGCGAGATATGCCGCCGATCACATATTTATTACCGATATCGGTCTGCCCGAGCCCGCCGGTGGTCAGCCCCCCGAGGCGGTGGGTCGGTTCGATCAACACGACCGATTTGCCCATCCGGGATGCCTGGATGGCCGAGGCGATCCCCGCAGAGGTGCCGCCATAAACGACCACATCATATTTCTTCTCCTGCCCCTGTACCTTCAGGTGGCTCATCAACAGTAAAACAACGCTTAAACCCAGTAGCTGGATCGTTTTTTTTGATATCATCATGGTTATTATTTTCCTACTTTTCCTTCTTTCTTGCGTTCTTGTAGGTATTCGATCAGATAGGCGGGCCGATCCGTCTGGATAATCCGCGCGCGCAGCGTATCAATCAAATAGCCGTATGCTTTGTCGGGGTCTTCGAGTGCAAAATCGTCGTCATGGCCGCCGGACAGGGAGGGCCATAACGTATTGTACCAAATCAAGCTCTTGCCATCCAGGTCGCGCGCCAGGGTATGCGTCAACTGGTTGGTGTCTGACTTATAGACCAGTTCGAAGGCCACCGGTTGGAGCTGCGTCACGTAATCCGATACTATCTCTGCGGCATTATCACGATCGAGATTAACAACTGGCATGTATAGGATTTCCTCCAGATAGTGGCCAAACTGCGATTTCAGCTGCTGCACGGGTTGGCTGCCTTTCATGATGATATGGTCTGCCGTACCCGTCTTGGCGAGCACGCCATACACCTCATCAAACACGCCGTAGGCTTTATCGAGGTTGAGCATGGCTTTTCCTTTCGCCAGCACGAGCGCCTCTTCGAGGGTGGGAACGCGGTGCTTGGTCTTAACGGCCGCGCCATTTCTCAGCCACAGTGTTTTGATGGAGTCGAGCGTCCAGTCGCTGACGTTCCCTTTCCCTGTAGTGGTTCTATCTAAGGTCTTGTCGTGCATCAGGACCAGTTGCCCATCTTTCGTTTTCCGCACGTCAATTTCCACTACATCTACCCCCATTTCGATGGCGTTTGATATGGCTGCCAGCGAATTTTCCGGTGCATAACGCCAATCGCCCCGATGGGCGACCACCAGCACTTCGTCGAGTTCGGGGTTAAGTAGTGACTGCCGTATTTCATCTACACGCGACTGCGCAACACCGTTAAACGCAGTGATGAGTAAAAGAAAGAGCGCAAGACTGTACGATACTGTGAAACGTTTCATATTCGATTAGTAACTAAAATGCAGCTGTTATTGGTGTAGATAATTGTACCACACCCTTTCAGACAGGCGAAAATAAGAAAAAAATGCACAACCCCCGCGCCCGCATCAGGAATTACTCCGCCGTTTATGAAAGGTTCAAGGTAATCTCCATCATCACACCGGGATACTCCAAAAAAGCATTTAAGCTCATATTTCATACCTTTGTTTTGTATGAAATCTTTTTTCGACGAGCTATTTGGATATAACCAGCATTGCAACCAGCAACTAGCCCATATTTTTGAACACGAATCCGCACGCGTTGATCCCAAATCTATTGCGTTATTCAGCCACATTCTGAACGCACATCATATTTGGAACCATCGGATGCTGGGAAAAAAAACAGAATACGGTGTATGGGATGATCATGGCATTGATACATTTGCTACGGTAGATCGGCTCAACCACGAAGAGACCCAGCACATCCTCCAGGCATGCGATCTTATGAGCGAAATCGCTTACCGGACCACCGCAGGCAAACCATTCGTCAACACGGTAAAGGATACGTTATTCCACGTCATCAACCATTCCACCTACCATCGCGGGCAAATCGCATCGCTATTCAGGCAGCATGGCATTGAACCGCTGGTTACCGATTATATCCGTTATAAACATTCATGTTGCCCATCTTTTTAGATCTGGTGACCCAAGCCAACCTTTCACGGCCATGCAACACATCCATCAAGTCCAGCGAGTCGCCTATCCCATCCAGATACCGCAGCGGGCCGGGGTCGAGATCCGGACCGCAGAAGCTAATCATGCCATTACTTTCGTACATGGGTAATCCGGCCTTCCGGATGTAGCCATAGATTTTATCTACCGGATCCTTGAAATGTATCGAAGCCGTAATGGTTTTTGTTTCGGGAATGCAGCTTACGCTCGTTACCCCCAGGTTATACGTCCGGTTCATCTCCAAAACGAAGGCTCGAAGCGGGACATTCCGGTAATTCCGCTCTTTTGTGGTCCATGCCACCTCCTGCCACGGGTCCACCCGAGTAACACCGGAGAGCGTCATGTTAATGTTCCCTTCGGCATCTGTGCAGCAGCGGTCGTAAGTAACTTGATCGCCCGCATTGGTGAGCACCCGGTACCCGTCATCGATCGGGAATTGGGCTTCCACCCTTCCCTCCAGCAGCGTCACCCGCGTGTCCGTTCGGTTGGCCAGCACGGCAAATTCCCCCTTCTGTGTAGTCATTGATCCATTGGCTGTACGGAGCACGACGGTCCGCGGATGTCGATCTGTATGTTCGCGTACCCGGATTAACGCCCGGCCCGCCAAGCTGATTTCGGTATTCGGAGCGCCCCGCTTCTCCGTCGGATAAGAAAAGCTAGATCCAGCATCCAACCGTATCAAACTCCCATCCGGAAGCCGCACCGCACATTGCTGCTGGGCACCGGTGACCACCCGAATAGCTGGCTGTTGACCTGCCGAAAAGGCGAACTGCGATGGCAACCGAACCAATTCGAGTTCGCCATTGTCGCTGCGGCGCAACTCTTTGTCTCCAAAACGGCCCAGCCGCCCCCGGCTCTCCTTGCCCACTACCGTAACGGAATTGCCCCAGTAAACCGTACAGGCAAATTCGGATGGGGGAATCCGGTAGCCGGCCATGACCAATTTTTCGTAGGCCGACGGCAACGTCCGCTCGCTCCACCACTGGTTGAGGGCCAATACACCCGCCCCGATCAACCACAGCACCGCAATACCGGCACACACCCGCATACCTCCGGTGAGCAACTGACGGATATATTGTTTCCGCTCTGCGCGGATGATCGCTCCTGCATCGACGTTTCGTTGCCGGAATACACCCCTCGGGCATTCCGCCGCCATTTCCTCCAGCACATCCATCTCCAACTCCAGCAGTTCATTTTCTTCGTAGATCAGCCGGGCCGATTTGAGTACCGCAGCCTCCTGTCCAGTCAATTTGCCTTCCAGCCCACGCCGGATGATCCGTTTGATATTTATCGGCTTGTACATTACTTCCAACCCTCCTTCCTGCTTTTTTCAAGCATTTTCCGCAATTTTAGCCTAGCCAAGTGCACATTGTTTTTAATGGTCTGTTCGTTCCGCTTCAGTAGCCGTGCTGCTTTACGGTAGGCTGTTTCGCACCGCTAAGCCAATCGCTAATCCGCGGATATTTTTCGGCGAAGTCGGGCAATTCATAACCGGCACGGGCAATGGCCCATGTAAGGATATCGTTATTTACGGAAATAGTTACAGCCATCATACAAAAATAGCTAATTACTTGCTAAAGCGTGAGTTTTGTTGAATCATTGGTAAAACGCCCCTCATAAACAAACGTCTCGTTTCGTCTAAGGGAATCTTCCACCAATTGATCGAAGGTATCCGAAACATATTCGTATGCCAACTTCCGGGCTTCTTTGGGAGAGGCGACTTGAGCTGGAAATAATTCACGTCGCTTTCGGACAAATAACAAATCTCCATCGAAAACCGGATATTGTTTCCGAATGTATAGTGGCAGATACACCAGTGTAGACACCACAATGAACATTTTAGACACACTGGATTCGAGCTTTTAACAATTACCGTATGAGGATCGGAGCTATTTTCAGGTCATTTTGAGAATCCATCCCAATTTTCTGAATGACAACTTTGAGGGTGCAAATGAGGGTGCAATTGAGGGTCCAAGAAAAATTGACCGTTGTGCTATCAGCTGTCGCTGCGAATGAAGGAAAACAGACACCGATTATTCAAAACTGGCATAAACCGAAGAGCCTAGAACGCTATACAGCTACTTTAAGGGACGCAGGATTTGATTTCGTTTCAGTAAGGAGGCCACACAAATAGGCGTGGGCAATACGATAACCGCATAATCAGCCGGATGTTTGTCGAGCTTAGATTCCCTACGCAGTGCGTAGCGAATTCGTTAAAGTCCGGATAAGGTTGGTAAAACTCTCTCATATTCCACAAATTGGCCGCTGGAAACCCTTACCAAAGGTTGCTGACAAATGACGGTGTAATCTATCCTGAAATTAGCTACAAATATTAATAAAAACTATTAACCTAATGTGTAATAGGTGCCTTTACCTGTGCCATGCTTAGCCAAGTGACGGGCCTGCACTAGATTTTCCAAATGTTTCTTTACCGTATTACGGTTAGCCTGGGTAAAGACGACCAGCTCGCTGATAGTCGCCTGTCCACGTGATTTCACAGATTCCAGAATTTGAAGGGATAGCGCAGGTAATTGCCCAAGCAATAATTGCTCGCGGGCTACCTTGGCTGCCAGCCGGTGCTTCTGCTGATGCAACGCTTTAAGGAAGAACAGTACCCAAGGTTGCCAATCGGGTGTGTCTTCATGCAATGTGCCTTGGGTTTGCCGCAACGCAAGGTAATAAGCCTCTTTGCTGTGTTCAATGACGGCTTCAAGCGAACTGTAGGGTACATACAAATATCCGGCTTGTAGCAAAAGGTAGGTTGTCAAAACACGTGAAAGACGGCCATTGCCATCCTGAAACGGGTGGATGGCCAAAAACTCAACGACAAATATTGCACATACCAAAAGGGGGTGAAGCGACTTTGTGTCTAATGTGGCACGTGTCCATTTCACCAAATTCTGCATGCGCAACGGTGTATCAAAAGGACTGGCCGTAACGAAAACAACACCTACACTTTTGCCGGTTGAATCGAAAGCTTCTACTTGATTGCTGTGTTTTTTGTATTCACCACGATGGCGTGAGTCTTTATCACTGAATTTCAGCAAATCGCGATGAAGCTGACGGATGTAATTTTCGTTAAGCGGAATCTCTTGGTAGTGTTCGAAAATAGTATTCATCACCTCGGCATATCCAGCGACCTCCTGCTCATCCCGATGTTCGAATTGATGGATGTGGAGATTGGACAATAACGCCTCCACTTCACGGTCGGAGAGTCTACTGCCTTCGATACGGGTAGACGATCCAATACTTTCGATGGTAGCAACCCGCCTCAACGATGTGAGCTGCTCCGGCGCCAGCTGCCCGAGCGCTTTCCATGCGCCTTTAAACTCATCTATCTCAGCAATTAAGCCCAGTATCTCTGGTGTAATTTTTAACGAAGCGACATTCATAGTCATAAAATTACCCAAATATACCCACAAATACTGACTTACCCAAAAACACATCCATAAATACCCGTAAATAAATAACTCTTTTAGGTTTCTGTTAGTTACGGCTTAAACGTCCTTTAACCATCTTTGATAGTCTTCCTTCAGGGTTATTTGACGGAGTTACCGAATTCTTTTCTCAAGAAGAAAATACTAATTATTGAAATCAATATCGCTCCAGCAGTTATTGAGATGAAGTTTATTAAACCGCCATATAATTCTAGTTGCGATTTATTCATCATCGTTTCCGCATCCATAGAATACGTCCCTATAAAAGCAAAAAGATTGTTTGCCAAATGAATCAAGATTGATAGTGATAGTTTTCTTGTTCGGTAATATACCCAACCTGAAAACAACCCAATTACCAAAGCACTAACAAACTGCCACGGGTTTAAATGAACGATGCCAAATAGAATACTGGATAGAATAATTGACTTAACTGGAGAATATCGTTGTAAAAGTCCCTCTAAAATAATCCCTCTGAAAATCAATTCTTCTATTATAGGTGCGGCAATGACTATGGCCAAGAAAGCATAGATACCCTTTTGATCTGCAAATTCAAGAAATATCTTTTGCACAAACTCAGGCATCGGTATTAAATTAACGATCGGCGAGGTTATGCCGGTCTGAAGCCCAACCGTAGCGAGCAAAACTAATCCCATTACTTTTATTGAACTTAGACTGAAATTGTAATTATTTACTCCTGTCCGTTTATTTCTGATGAAGTGAACGATAGCGAATGGAACCCCCATTGCTAATAAATAATAAACTAAAAAAGTAATCTCCTTTCCGACCGCTTTATTGAGCATAAGATTGACGGGACTAAATACCAGCGTTGATAGTATGGTTATTCCGGCGATTCCCCAACTTTGTCTAATACTAGGGTAATAAATGCGTTGGTCTTCAATCATGTAGTTTCATTTTAGCTTCATTAGAGGTATTATACAATCAGCCCATAGCGGTAGAGAGCTTTCACACTACATCCGGAACGATAAAAGGCGACCGGTATTCGCGGGTGAGCATCGCATCGGCTTCCGGATCGTTGATGAATTTCATGGCTACTGGATCGAAATCCAGTGTTCGCCCCAAGCGATACGCAATATTGCCAAGATGGATGAGCGCACAGGAATAAAACCCTTCCCTAATGTCTCCTTTTGCCAATTTTTGGTCGTTATACCGGATCGCATCGATAAAATTTGCATAGTGGTTACCGAAACCTTTTCCGCTTTCCCCCGGTTCCTTCTTATCGCCCATAAATGTTTGCCATTGATTGAGGTTTTTAGTCATGTAGCCTTTTGATCCGAAAAACAAATTACCTACCTCATTATCCGAACTTACCATATACGTGTTGTCATTCGGGTTTTCCCCGTCGATTCCTTCAGAATTTGAAAGCCAATGGCGCACTTCAAATTGCAGGAGCTTTTTCGCGTCGCCGCCACCTTGGGCGTTTGGGAATTCAAAGACAGTGAGTTGCGTATTGGGTGTTTGCTGGTCATCGTCAAACATGAAATGGCCGCCAATTGAGGTGATCCGGGTAGGCAAGGTAACATTAAGCCCCCACCTGGCGATATCCATCTCATGAACCCCCTGGTTGCCGATATCGCCATTTCCATAATCCCAATTCCAATGCCAGTTATAATGGAAGCGGTTTTGCGAAAACGGGCGTTCGGGCGCCGGGCCCAACCACAGGTCATAATTTACACCTGGCGGAATCGGTTCGTCTGGCGTGCGCCCGATGGTATTGCGCCGTTTATAGCAAATGCCTTTGGCCATATACACTTCACCCAGTTTCCCGGCATGCAAAAAATCAGCCATGCTTTCCGCACAGGGGTTGCTCCTTTGCTCGGCCCCATCCTGCACAATGACCGAGTACTTTTCTGCGGCTTCCACTAACTTACGGCCTTCGTAAATATTATGGCAACACGGTTTTTCGACAGAAACATGTTTGCCTGCTTGTATCGCCCATATCGCGGCCAACGCATGCCAATGGTTCGGCGTCACAATGGAAACGGCATCGACCTCCTTATTTTCATACAAGACACGCAAATCGGTATATGTCTTTGGCTTTTCCAGCCCCTTGTCCACAAAGTGTTTTTTGATTCGGGGTTCAAAAAAATTCCGATCGATGTCGCATAGCGCGGTCACCCGCGCGTTTTTAAGCTTTGAGTAACCCTCGATGTGGTTTTGGCCCATTCCGCGTATGCCGATGACCGCCACATTAACCCGTTCGTTGGACCCAAGAATTGAGGCGTAGGATTTTGCACTCATGCCGGTCGTTGTCAATGCCGCACCGGTGGCGCCAATCATACCTTTACGGATAAATTCCCTTCTTTCCATAAATTTAATCAGGTTTAATGAAATGAGCTAGTTACTTGTTGCTTTAACCGTAAAGATACACCTTTGATCAAACTTTTATGTTAAACGCGTTGATTTTTTCTCTGATCTATCGGCTTAAAAGTGCATTACGGAAACAGTAAGGGTACAAAATATTACGTGGCGTCAGCCGATAAATTCGAAAAAAAGTGTAATATGCATTGATTTTTTCCGCATGATTATGATGACGAATATGAAAACTTTAAACACCGGGTTGGTAACCCTCGCGTGGCTATCCTTGGCGATGTGTATACCATGTATGCGTGTACTGGCTCAAGAGACCATCGTTACCTACGTAAAGGAAAACGGTGGCCACACCGCGCATAAAGATTCCGCAGCGTATACGAATATCATACAAATTACTCCCAATGACGAAGGGGTGCATGAACTGAACGACTATTACCCCGATGGAAACCTGAAGCGCCACGGGTTTGTCAAAACGGCGGACCCGCGGCGTATCAACTTTGTGGGGCTGGTTGAATCCTACTTTGACAACGGCGCGTTGGCATCGGCGGTCCGTTATGTCGAAAACCGGCCTGCCGACACGGCGTTATACTACTATCGGAACGGTGTGTTAAAGGAACGCACGACTTACCTCCCGATGGACGAAGGAAGCGAGGAAGACCATGAGGTACGGACCCGAATGCTGTACTATGCCGATTCGTTGGGAAACACGTATGTGGAGGATGGAAATGGTGACGCGGAAATCACGATCGGCGATTCCGATGTCGAGCGTGGCCGGTATACAGACGGCCTTCGCGAAGGGCGCTGGGAAGGTACATTCCGGGAAGGGAGGTACCGATTTGAAGAATGGTATACCCGTGGGGTGGTTACAAAGGGCATGACGACCGACAGCCTCGGCCAACAGTTCCCTTACGACAATCAGGAAGTTTCGCCCGAATATCCCGGCGGGATACAAAACCTGATGCAATTTATCGGAAAAAGGTACCGATACCCGAAGGAGGCAATCCGCGCACGCGTAAACGGGCAGGTGCTGATTAGCTTCGTAGTGGATACCGCTGGTGCACCCGTCGAAATCGAGATCGTGAACGATCTGGGATATGGTACCGGTACGGCTGGGGTGGAAGTCTTGAAGAAATCGCCGCACTGGACACCGGGTTACCAGCGGGGTGTGCCGGTCCGGGTCAAATATAACATCCCCATCCGGCTTAACCTATCCCCGCCGCCCCCCGAAAAGCGCGAACAATCATAATGTCCGTGCCTGCAATTGCGCGAGGATATCGTGCATATATTGGTGGCGGATCGGATCTTTCTCCAGGTAAGTCATGGCGAGCTTCTGCTCAGCTTCTGCCTGGGCGTAGAAGCCTACCTGATAGAGCAGCATGGCTAACGTATGGCGATACCAGGGGTTATCGGGCCGGAGGGTTACTGCTTTCTGCTGCCACCGGATGGCGTCGAATAGGGCGCTCAGGTTGCCTATACCAAAAAACAGGAATTGGCGCCCTGCAACGTTCAGGCCACGCGCCTGCTCGCTTTCGTACCGCTTACGTCGTTTCGGCAGCCACTTCAGAAAAGCAATCGTCCCCGCGCTGTCCAATACGTTTCCCCGATCGGGTATGTCATCCCCTTGTTGATAGGCAAAGTCCAGTTTAGCCAACGAATCCGGGCTAACACGGTAGTAAAACGCATTGTAGTAATTCCGTGCGGCATTGATGTAAGCAGTCGTGTCTTTTAAGAGCCGTTTGTATTCCATCGAATAATACGACTGTCCCATCCCCACACGTAAGTAGTGGGGGCGCCAAGTGCCGGCAGCAAACCGGCCAACACCATGGTTGTAAACGCGTTTATCCAATGATTCGCGGAACGTCTGTTCGATGATCCGCCCGTTGATTCTTTTCCGCTCCGGTAGCGGCAGTGCGGCATACAGGCTGTCGACCATCTTGTCGTTGGTGCGGGCCAAACGATACGCATTACTGTTGTAAGACGGTCCGCAACCCAGCAGGAATACGACCGTTTCGAAATTGTTCAGTTCCTGCACGGTCAACATGGAGAGGTAATCGTTCAGCACCTGCTGATCGGTATATAAGTCTAATGCTTGGTATTGCTTGAGTAAAGCCGTCAGCAAGGTTCGGTTCCGCACGCCTTTATGGTACTGGTGCAACAGCTTACCCATCGTTTCGCCTTCGGCGATAACGCGCACCGAATCGATTAGCTTCATCAGGGTATCTTCATTATCGATCGGCCGGTTGTAACGCAGTAACGGCACACCATCCGGATCGGTGAATAAGTATATGGAGCCTCGCAAGTGGAGCATCTGGTGGAGCGGATGGTATATGCTATCCGGTGCCAACGGTATCACGCCCGACACAAACCGGTCCGCCAGGGATTGGCGTACGTTGGTGGAAAAAGACGTAGGAAACCGCGACAATAGGCTGTCTCCCTGATGGACGACCAGAAACAGCAACTTATCCTCGAGCTGCGCACGTTGGAGCGCATTTTCATAAGAAATCGTCGCGGGGAATGATTGTTGAGCGGTGGACGTGTTGGCGCCAATATAAACGATCAGAAAAAATACGACTACGGTAGTATGGAAAGGGAATTTCATCATTATTTCTTCAACCGCTCTTTGAATACTTTTTTAAACTTCTCCAACTTGGGCACGATGACGTACTGGCAATATGCCTGCTGTGGATTAAGATTATAGTAATTCTGGTGGTAATCTTCGGCGATATAGAAATCGGTATAAGGTTCCAGTTTAGTTACAAGAGGTTGATCATAGACCTTTTCCTCCGTCAACCGGCGGATGTAATACTCGGCCTTTTCTTTCTCGGCTTCGTCGTGGTAAAAGATAGCCGATCGGTATTGAGTGCCGATATCATTGCCCTGCCGGTTGAGCTGGGTGGGGTCATGGGCGGTAAAAAATGCCTCAAGCAGTTCGTCGTAGGAAATCTCACCAGGCCGATACACCACGTTGATGGCCTCGGCATGGCCCGTACGTCCGGTGGTTACCTGTTTGTACGTGGGGTTGGCAACTTTTCCGCCTGTATAGCCGGAGATCACGGTATCCACACCGGCCAACTGCTTGAATTGGGCTTCGGTGCACCAAAAACATCCACCCGCAAACGTGGCGGTATCTATCCCGGGTAGTGAATCGTTACTAGCCGTGAACAGCTGCGTTTGGCTAGCCTTCGAGTCGGTGGCTTGCGAGCACGCTGCTTGTAGCATCATCCCGCCCATTAACATAAATAATAACCTCATTATTTCGGTTCCTTTCTATAAACAAAGATACGAATGCTTAGGCGGCTTTGCGAGGGAAACACGTAAAATACACCATTTTAGGTAGCGGTTACCGTTAATACGATTTTACCGAACTGGGTCGATTGATCCATTTGGCGCAGGGCAACCTCTGCTTCTTCCAAGGGGTATGTTGCATGTACCACGGGTACGGCACCATGGTGGTTTACGAACGCTAACATGTCGGCAAAGTCGCCCGGCGAACCCATCGTGGTGCCCAATAGCGACAGTTGTTTCCAAAATAGCTTGCGCGCGTTCAACGCGGGTATATTCCCGGCCGTACCACCAAAAAACACAATCCTACCACCGGGATTAGCCAAGTCGGGGTAATGAACCGCACCCTCGCCCAGGGCACTGTCTACAATGATATCGAAGCCGCCGGCCTGTTCCTGGAGTTGCTGAGGCCAGCTGTCATCGGTATACAAAACACCACCCGCAGCACCCAGGGCCATGGCCCGCTCAATCTTGGCCGGTGCACTAGACGTAACAAATACCGTGGCGCCCGCATGCAGCGCCCACTGCAACGCAAAGGTGGCTACGCCACCGCCAGCCCCTACTACCAACACCTTCTCGCCGCTTTTTAGGGCAGCCCGGCTGAAGAGTGCACGGTAGGCTGTTAATCCACCGAGCGGCAATGCAGCTGCCTCTTCAAAAGAGAGGTGCGCGGGCTTTTCGTGCAAATTGACCACGGGCACACGTACAAATGCTGCAAAGGTGCCATCTTGGGGCAGTCCGAGGATGTGGAACGATCTCCCTTGATGGGCCTCCTTATCGCCCCATGCAAAAGATGGATTGATCACAACATCGCGGCCTATCCAATGGTTTTGGTCTTCACCTCCCACCTGCTCCACAACACCTGCACCGTCCGAGCCCAGGACAATTGGAAATTGAAGGCCGGCATACTGCCCTTGCTGTATCCACCAATCCCGTCGGTTCAAGGCGGCAGCTTTGATGCGTACCAGGGCCTCGCCCGGGCCGACCGTTGGAACCGGTACTTCTGTTAACACCAACGGCGCTTTGACGCCGTTAAGGACAATTGCTTTTTGGTGAGCCATAAAATAATAGACATTAGACAACAGACACTAGACAATAGACGACAGACAAAAAAAGCGGCGCATATACCGGATATGGCCGCTCTTGTTTTATGCTGTTACGTCTTATTTCGCATCGGCATAGCGCTTGGCTACGGCATCCCAATCGATTACATTGAAGATAGCCTCCAGGTATCCCGGGCGTTTATTTTGGTATTGCAGGTAGTAAGCATGCTCCCACACGTCGATACCCAAGATCGGTGTACCTTTCACCTCGGCAATATCAAACAGGGGGTTATCCTGATTGGGGGTTGAGGTTACCTGCAATTTGCCCGAACCATCCACCACAAGCCATGCCCATCCCGAACCGAACCGGGTAGCACCGGCTTCCTGTAACTTCTTCTTCAACTCATCAAATGAACCGAAGGCTTCGTCTACAGCAGCACCCAGGTCACCAGAAGGAGTACCACCGCCATTTGGCGACAGGATGGTCCAAAACAAGGAATGGTTGTAATGACCACCACCGTTGTTGCGTACGGCACCGCTATATTTCGAGATGTTTTTGCAGATGTCCTCTAGTGATAGGTTTTCGGCATCGGTTCCCGCAATCGCCTTATTGAGGTTATCTACATAGCCCTTATGGTGGCGGCCATGGTGGATTTCCATCGTTTCTTTATCGATATGGGGTTCCAGTGCATCTGTGGCGTAGGGTAACGCCGGTAATTCAAAAGCCATAGTATATGTTCCTTTAAGTTAAAAATTAATAATTTCGTGTTGGACAAACTTAGTCAAAGTTGCAGATAATTGCAACCACCCTGCCGCCTTACCCTCACTCATTGTGGCGAGAACGGCGTAATATCAACATTTGTTGGGCCGTTTTGTTTGCAGCCACGGTTTCAAATTACCGACGGGTCCGTTTATTACGGAAAAATGACGTAACTAGGTCGGCGCATTCCGCTTCCAACACACCATGGGACAGGGTTGTTTTGGGATGCAATACTTGGCTGCCGAATTTCGAGAAGCCACGTTTTTCATCGCGTGCACCGAAGACAATTCGACCGACCTGCGTCCAGTAAGCGGCACCGGCACACATCACACAGGGTTCTATGGTAACATACAAGGTGCTATCGCGTAGATATTTGCCGCCGAGGTAACTAGCAGCCGCGGTAAATGCTTGCATTTCGGCATGGGCGGTCACATCGTTCAGCCGCTCGGTGAGGTTATGGCCACGCCCAATAATCCGCCCACCGGCAACCACTACCGCGCCAATAGGCACCTCATCCTGCTCAAGCGCCTTCTGCGCTTCACGGAGTGCCTCTCGCATATACACCTCATCGGGGATAGCGTCTCCAGAATCTTCAAAGTTGACGTATTTCATATTAATCTGGCCCCATTTGGCACCGGTCGCTCCACCGTACTCAGCACGATATCCCCATTTTCGTCGGCAAAACCGGTCACCAAGCATTCGGACATGAAATTGGCTATCTGCTTCTTTGGGAAATTGACCACAGCAATAATCTGCTTTCCGACCAATTCTTCTTTACCGTAATGTTTGGTAATTTGGGCGCTGCTCTGGCGTATCCCGATTGCTGTTCCAAAATCGATGGTCAGCTTATAGGCTGGCTTACGCGCCTTTGGAAATTCATCGACGGCGATGACCGTGCCGACGCGCAGTTCAACCTTCTCAAAATCATGCCATGAAATCTCGTCCTTCACGTGCGCCAAAGATTTCGTTATAACCGGTTACTTTCTAAATCGGCGATCCCCTTTTTCAAGGTAAAGAGGATGTAATCGGGGCTCCGCCGCACGCGCTTTGCCAACCGGCCGATCAACTCGTCTTCTTTCCCCGGTTCGAAAGCGAGGTCTTCATCCGAAAGATGATTATATTTGCGTTGGAACTTTGCCTTCGCTATTTCCCATTCCTCTGGGGTGATTTTGATAGCCGCCATATACGATTGATTTGCCACAAATTTAGCGAATGTTGCTTTGATGTGCAAATGGCCACTGTTTTTACGCGTAACCTTACCAGTTCCTTACCTTTTCCTTACCACTCACTTAGTACTGCCTTACTTCTCCCTTACCTTTTCCTTACCAGTTCCTTACCTTTTCCTTACCAGTTCTTTACCTATTCTTTACCTTTTCCTTACCTATTCCTTACCAAAGCTTTACCTACGTGGTAAATAACAGGTAAAGAATAAGTAAACCTGGGGTAAGGGAAGCCTAAATCAGTCCCGACGATACCCTAAACCACCGGTATTGCAACAATTTTCGGCTTGAATTTTGCTAAGGTTGCACAACAGTACACGAATAAACATTTAAAAATGATTATGCTATGAAAAAGTACCTTATTATTGCATTTCTCGTAACCGCTACGATTTTCGGCGCCAACGCTCAATTGCTGCCAAGCCTTCAGTTTGGGGTGAAAGCGGGCCTTAACTTTTCCAGCTTGAAATCTGACGAAGGCAATTGGCTGGATGCAAGTACCCGTACGGGATACCAAGCGGGTGTTTGGGCACGTATTGGCGGAGCAGGGATACACTTTCAGCCTGAGTTATATTTAACCGGCAAAAGCTCGGAAGCCAAACTAGTCGAAGAAAACGAAGAAGGTAAAGTGAGCTTTACATCGCTAGACCTGCCTTTGCTGCTGGGAACGCGTATCGGCTTCGGACCTGCCGGATTGCGTATCGTTGCCGGTCCTGTAGTGTCATTCGTTGTCGACAAAAATATTGGTGACGCGCTGGCACAAGTTCCTGAGTTCAGCGAATACAAAAACCAAGCGTGGGCAGTAACCGGCGGACTTGGGCTCGATATCAGCAATTTCCGCATTGATGCTCGTTACGAACACGGACTGAGCGAATTGAGCAAGAATGACAGTGCTCCGCAAAAGGTTAACCTCTGGACCGTAGGTGTCGGCTACCGGTTGTTTTAACCACTGCTGTTAGCAAAAATACACTTGGCGCCACGCGATTACCCGCGTGGCGCTTTTGCTTTATCTTCCTTAAAAACATTAGAACAGTTCTAAATTAAGGATTTTGCTTGTTTGTTTTCCCACGTATTGAATCAATTGGTAGATTTGCTTACCAAAATTAAATACTCAGAGGAGAATGAATAAGTCCAAACCACTGCTTTCCTCATCGCTTGGGAAGAAGCTTGTTATGAGCTTAACCGGTCTGTTTTTGTGCACATTTCTGATTGTCCACCTCATCGGTAACCTTCAGCTATTTTATAACGACCAAGGGAAAGCGTTTAACGACTATGCGCATTTTATGACGCATTTCACGCCGATTAAAATCGTTTCGTATTTGCTTTATGCGTCTATCGTTATACACGCCATTTATGCACTGATCGTAACCATACAAAACAAACGGGCAAGGCCGGTAGGCTATGCGGTCTATAACGGGTCTGCAAATAGCGCCTGGAGCTCCCGGAACATGGGAATACTGGGAACCATTTTATTGGTCTTCATTGTCACCCACATGAGTAATTTTTGGTGGAAGTACCACAACGATGGAGTGCCTTACGTGGAATACCGAACCGATCTAGCCACCCAAGAAACCAAAGTAACGGAGTTGATTGGCGAAGAATACACCGACTATGTGAAGTATGTTGACAACGATATTGAAGTGTTAAAGACCAAAGACCTGTATAAGCAGGTCCAATTCGCGTTTAGCAACTGGATCCTCGTGGCATTTTACGTCATCGCCATGGGAGCACTCTCGTTCCACCTCATTCACGGATTCAAGAGTGCATTTCAAACGTTGGGTTGGGACCATAAAAAGTATGCACCTCTTATCCGGTTCATTGGCGTTTGGTTGTTCGGCGTAGTTATTCCCATTGGGTTTGCGGCCATGCCGTTATATTTCTTTTTTGCAAACTAGCTATTTTGTGATGTTAGATTCGAAAGTACCAGCAGGGCCATTGGCCGAAAAATGGTCGAAACATAAGTTTAACCTGAAGTTGGTCAATCCGGCCAATAAGCGGAAATACACTATCATTGTGGTTGGTACCGGTTTGGCCGGCTCGTCTGCTGCGGCGTCTCTCGCCGAGCTTGGCTACAATGTAAAGACATTTTGCTACCAGGACAGCCCGCGCCGGGCACACTCCATCGCTGCCCAGGGCGGTATTAATGCTGCTAAGAATTACCAAAATGATGGCGACAGCGTTTACCGGTTGTTTTATGACACGGTAAAAGGCGGCGACTACCGTTCGCGCGAGGCCAATGTACACCGCTTGGCCGAAGTATCGGTAAATATTATCGACCAATGTGTGGCGCAAGGCGTGCCCTTTGCCCGTGAATATGGCGGGTTGCTCGACAACCGTTCGTTTGGAGGTGCCCAGGTTTCGCGTACATTCTATGCGCGTGGCCAAACGGGGCAGCAGCTATTGCTCGGTGCTTACTCGGCGCTGAACCGCCAAATCCACAAAGGCACAGTGAAAACGTATAACCGGCATGAAATGCTGGATTTGGTCACCATCGATGGCCACGCCCGCGGCATCATTACACGCGATATGGTCACCGGGGCGATCGAGTCGCACGAAGGCCATGCGGTACTGTTATGTACCGGCGGCTACGGCAATGTGTTTTACCTCTCTACCAACGCCATGGGCTGTAATGTCACCGCGGCATGGCGGGCCCACAAACGGGGTGCATTTTTTGCCAACCCGTGTTATACGCAAATACACCCCACCTGTATTCCGGTAACGGGCGATCACCAATCTAAGTTGACGCTGATGTCTGAATCGTTGCGCAACGACGGTCGCGTGTGGGTGCCGAAAACAATCGAACTCTCGCAGAAGCTACGCAAAGGCGAAATTAAAATCGCGGATATCAAAGAAGAAGACCGCGATTATTACCTGGAACGTAAATATCCTTCTTTCGGTAACCTCGTGCCGCGCGATGTGGCATCGCGCAATGCGAAAGAGGTGGTAGACGAAGGCCGGGGTGTCGGGGCATCGGGTGTAGCGGTATTCCTTGATTTTAAAGACGCCATCGCGCGACTGGGGGAAGATGCGGTACGTGCCAAATATGGCAATCTGTTTGATATGTACTACCAGATTACCGATGAAAATCCGTACAAGCAACCCATGCGCATCTATCCGGCCGTACATTATACCATGGGCGGTGTGTGGGTAGACTATAACCTGATGACGACCGTTCCGGGGCTGTATGCACTGGGCGAGTGTAATTTTTCTGACCATGGCGCTAACCGGCTGGGGGCGTCGGCACTGATGCAGGGCTTGGCCGATGGTTATTTCGTTATCCCTTACACCGTGGGCAATTATCTCGCGGGATTGGGTTTCGCCCCCGTTGATAAAAATCATCCGAATTTCGAAAAAACCCGAAAAGAGGTAGAAGAACACGTAAACCGGCTGCTTTCGCTGAAAGGAAATAAAACGGTGGATGACATCCACAAAAAGCTCGGTCACATCATGTGGGAATACTGCGGCATGGCACGTAATGAGGCGGGCCTTATCAAAGCCAAAGGGCTCATCAGAGAACTACGGCGAGAGTTTTGGGACGATGTAACCGTACTGGGTGAAAATGAGGAAATGAACCAGTCGCTCGAAAAAGCCGGCCGCGTAGCGGATTTCCTCGAGCTGGGTGAGCTGATGGTAGACGATGCCCTCAACCGCCGCGAATCGTGCGGGGGCCACTTCCGCGATGAAAGCCAAACCGAAGAAGGCGAAGCGAAACGCGACGATGAAAACTTCAGCTACGTAGCGGCATGGGAATATAAAGGGGCCGACCAAGCGGAAACGCTACACAAAGAACCGCTCGAGTTTGAATACGTTAAATTGACACAACGAAGTTACAAGTAATTAAGTCGTAGGTCGCTAGTCATCAGTTGCTGGCCGTAGCACATAGCGCGAAACGAAGTATAGCATAAAGCAAAAAATCATGAGTGGAAACATGAACCTGACGCTCAAAGTATGGCGTCAAAAGAATAACGATACCCGGGGCAAGTTTGTAACGTACCCAGCGAATGGCATATCGCCAGACATGTCTTTCCTGGAAATGCTAGACGTGGTGAACGAAGAGCTGGTACGGAAAGGCGAAGACCCTATCCACTTTGACCACGATTGCCGCGAAGGCATATGCGGCATGTGCTCACTTTATATCAATGGCCGACCGCACGGTCCAAAACAATTGACCACTACCTGCCAGCTCCATATGCGGAGCTTTCATGACGGGCAAACCGTTGTCATCGAACCGTGGCGCGCTTCAGCATTTCCGGTTATCAAGGATTTGGCAGTAGACCGCACCGCATTCGATCGTATACAACAAGCCGGCGGGTATGTCAATGTAAACACGGGCGGTGTACCCGATGCAAATGGCATTCCCATTCCAAAAGTGATAGCCGACGAAGCGTTCGAATCGGCCACATGTATTGGGTGCGGGGCCTGTGTCGCTGCTTGTAAAAATTCCTCAGCCATGCTGTTTGTATCGGCCAAGATATCGCAATACGCGTTGTTACCCCAAGGTCAGACCGAACGGTACAGTCGCGCCCAGGCCATGGTTGAACAAATGGATGCGGAAGGTTTTGGCAGTTGTACCAATACGGGGGCCTGCGAGGCCGAGTGCCCGGTAGGTATCAAACTGACCAATATTGCGCGGATGAACCGCGAATACCTCACCGCCAAAATATTCAAGGATGTAGAAGTGCACTAAGCCAATCGCTTATTTCTTCTCCGGGACCCCCACAATTGCGTAATATTGTGGGGGTTTCTATTTTTATGTAAATTAGCAGCTATAAACGGTGAGTACGGTTGTCAAAATACGGCTATTATTGTTGATGTTGACGTTATGCTTCATAGGCACCGCCGTCACCATAAACCTCACATTTAATGAAGAGGAAATCCTGCTCCTCGATGGTAGGCACATCCAAAACAACCTCCACAAAAAAGAGCAGATCGTATTCGACTTCCTGAACGACACCAGCCGCTTCCAGACGCTCAAAACAATGGAGACCGATGTAAAGCAGGCCGAGGAAATACTCGATTTCTTCGTGGAACAGCATGACATCTATCCATTTATTTACGTAAACAGTGAACTGGCTATTTGGGGTACAGACAAATCTGTTCCAAAAACCGATGCCGGCATCACCGACGGCGTGGCCATTATCAAAACCGGAAACGGTTGGTACGAGGCGGTCAAAAAAAGTTCGGGCAACTTCTCGGTATTATTTCTGATCCCGATAAAATCCAATTTCCAAAAGAACAATGAATACCTGCAAGACCGATTTTCGAAAAACCTAATTGAAACCGATAACCTGGAGATTGCCGACTACAACGACCACTTGATCTATAACATCAGAAGCATTACCGGCGAGTACCTTTTTTCGGTGAAGCTGAGCGAAGGTCGCCACGACACTTTTTTTTCCAAGCTGGAACTGGCCATGTGGATGCTCGCTGGGCTCTCCGTGGTGCTTTTGCTCAATATCATGTGCATATGGTTGGGCAGACAAGGGTGGGTCTGGTCCTCGGTGGTATTGTTTGGGTGTTGTTTGGCCTGCATCCGCTATTTGGATCTCAGCTACGGTTGGCTGTCTTCTCATTTTTATACGGGGCTATTCGATTCGCGTAATTTCGCTTCCAGCTTCCTCTTTCCCCATCTAGGCGGACTCTTACTCAATATCATCGCATTTACTTGGTTCATCGGCTACCTATACACCTTCAGGAAACAGCTACACTTCCCTGCTGCGGGGCGCACCAAAGTAGGGAGCGTCTTGATCATCTTTATCCTCGGCGCTGTGATTTATGGCGTCAGCCATGCGATGACTAATGTGTTTTCGGGATTGGTGACCAATTCGGATATCAATTTTGACGTAACCAATATACTGGATCTCAGCTTTTACAGCTGGATTGGCATATTCGCACTGTGCTTGAGCATGATGTCGCTCATGCTGCTCATCGATTTGCTGGTAGCCGCCGCACACGCCCTCATCCCCAATCAGAAACGGCTGCTTCTTATCGGGATAGCGGTAGTGGTTATTGCCGGAGTACTCATCTGCTTGGATGGCTTCTCCTTCAGCAGCCCACCCCTTACCTTCATCTTATTGAGCACATTGATTGGATTGCGGGCATGGTATATTAAGCGGGAGCGCCGGTTTGATTTAGCGGTATTTATTGCTTCGTTGTTGCTACTGGCCTCCATTACGGCGATAAAACACGGCCAGTTTCAACGCTACAAAAAAGAGGAAAAGCAAAAAATTGCCATTTCCCGATTGGAGGCCGTTGATGACGCAAATGCCATTGCACTTTTCCACGATTTGGAAAAAGAAATCGTGAAGGACCCCACCCTCATCGATTATTTCAAAAGGCCTCGGAACGAAAACCGCGAGTTGCTCAACGAACACCTGAAAAGGACCTACTTAAGCGGATACCTCTCGCGCTATGAATTTGTGGCAAACGAATACAATACAGACTGGGTGCCCATTGGTAACAGCTCCACCCGTAAACGACAAACCTACCGGGAAAAGGTCATTTCGGGCGCCATTAAGGTCTCCGAAAACTTCTACCGCGGAAACAGCCGATTCGGCAATTTTGAATACTTTGCCCAATTGCCGGTACAGGAAGACGGCGAACTACTGGGCATCTTGCTCATCGAGTTGCAAAACCGCTCTTTCAGCCAGCTAGCCTCCTACCCGGATATTCTCGCCGATAGCAGAATCGACCAACAGCAAACGGAATTGATTGCCGGGTATTCTTACGCCTTTTACCGGCACGGCAATTTAGTTAGCCAATATGGCGACTATGTTTACCCGCTATCCGCAGACGCCTATCCAACGGAACAACGCAAGTTTATCTCGTTGGGCACCGACGGCAACTACGAGCATATGATGCGCCGCCCCAATAGTCGCACCTTGATTGTGGTAAGCAGCCCACAACGCAGCAGTTGGATGCAATTGGCGGGGCTATCGTTTGTCTTCCTCGTGTTCCTGCTATTCGCCATGCTCGCATTCATCGCACGTTGGCTGGTGCTGACGCTCAATAGCAATGATTTCAGTTTGCGTAACCTCCGATGGAGTTTCCTCATCCTTTCGAACAGAATATTGTACAGTACGCGTATCCAAACATTTATGGTTGTAGCGGTGGTCACCACTTTGATTGTCGCCGGCATTATTACGTTCTTCAGCATCAGTAGCCAGTTTAGAAAACAACAGGAAAATGGAGTGCTGCAATATGTGGTAGACATCGCCTCCCGGCTGGAATCTCGTTGGCTCAGGGAGCTTGACCTGAACAGGGGCTTGTCGGCAGATGAACAGTTCAACACCATCGCCGAGTCTGTTGCAGCCGACCTTAATCTTTACGACACAGATGGACAGCTGATCTATTCCACGCAGCCGCGTATTTATGACCTCCGCCTCCTTTCGCGCTACATGCAACCGCGCGCTTGGTTACATATGGCCCGGTACCAGCGATCTGAATTTTTACAACACGAGCACATTGGCGGATTGAATTTTATCGCTGCATATGCGCCTATCAGAAACGACGAATACGAGGCTGTGGCTTTCCTCAGCTTACCCCATTACAGCTACCGGAAAGAATTTGACCAGAATGTAGGTCTTCTGCTCAATACCCTCATCAACATCTACGCCTTGGTTATTCTCGTACTCGGTCTATTCGCCGTGTTTGTGGCCAACAAAATTACCGCACCGCTTGCGCTGGTACAGCGAAGCCTCGCCAAGACTAGCATTGGACAGCCCAACGAACCTATCTTCTGGAAACGGCACGACGAAATCGGCAGCCTTATCAAAGAGTATAACCTGATGATCGTTGCACTCGAGCAGAGTGCCAACACTATTATGCGCTCTGAGCGCGAATCGGCTTGGCGCGAAATGGCCAAACAGGTAGCCCATGAAATCAAAAACCCGCTAACGCCACTGAAGCTCGGCATCCAGCAGCTGGAGCGCTCCTGGAAGGAAAAAGACCTCAGATTTGAAGAACGCTTTGAAAAATTCAGTGAGTCGTTCATTGAACAGATCGACAGCCTTTCCCTTATCGCGTCCGAGTTTTCGGAATTTGCTAAGATGCCCGATACGCAGCTCAAGGAGGTGGATGTGTTAGACATCCTGGCTAAAGCGGCCGAAGTATTTCGCAATAATGTGGGTGTACGGATTACGATGACAAACGCCTGCGGCGAAAGCGCCATCACCATACAGGGCGACCGCGACCAATTGCTGAGGTCTTTCAACAATTTAATCAAAAACTCGATTGAGGCGGCCATTACCAAACGGCGGTGCCAAATCAATATTGCGGTCAGTTATGACGCAGACCATTACGTTGCCATAGCGATTCAGGATAATGGCGAAGGTATTAACCCCGAAGCGCGGGAGAAGTTGTTCCAGCCCAATTTCACCACAAAAAGCTCAGGCACCGGGTTGGGTCTGGCATTCGTCAAACAGGCACTAGAGGGAATGGGGGGCAGCATCAGGTACGAAACTTTTGTAGGGAAGGGAACGACGTTCTACTTACGCATTCCATCGATAAACCCGCAGCATTCGGTGGTCTGATCCGGCAAGGTTATTTCAATACAACGCTGCTTTGCCCCATTACTGCGTTATCGGCATAAAGTAGAATGGTATAGGTTCCTTTCTGGAAGCCCCGGGTATCAGCCCAGTCGATGGTATAGGCAGCACCATCGTTCTTAAAACCTATCGTTGTTTTGTAGGTATACTGCATCTGCCTGCCATCTACTTCAAAAAGCCCATAATCTTCGGCGATTCGCAGGTTACCATTAGGGTCAATAACACGCATATAGACATCATGGTCACCGATTTCGGCCAGCGGATTGTCCGCCAGTGTAAAATCGATCCGGAATTCATCTACCCGACGCGCACGTGCTTCTACGCTCTCCCTATCGTTACTACGTTGCCGTATACCGTTGATGGATATGCTCGAAACCTTGATAGCCGAAGCCAGCTTCACCATACCGACCAAATCGGTGTGTTGCGCCTCGAGCTCGGCCAGGCGGTCAGAAGATGTCGATATCTCTTCCTTCAGCTCATCCCGTTCTGAGACTAACTGGGCATTTCGATTGCGGAGCAATTCAACTTCATGCATGTAGCTGGATACCTGTTGCTTCAGTTGGTTGATTTCCTGCTGCGCTTTACCCAACTGCTCGCGCGTGAGATTACTTTGGGCCAATTCCGCCCGCAGTGTCGCGATCGTAGACCGCACACTATCTTGGGCACTTTTTAGCGCGGCATTAAGTTCAATGTTATCATCCGTCAGCCGGTCCAGCTCCGCTTCGATACGGTCTATTTCAGCTTCCATGCTCACTTTTTCATCCGTGAGCTCATAAACCTTATCGTCCGTGGTTTTGTACTTAACGTAAAAATATACATTGGTTGCAAGCAGCGCAGCAATAGCTACCACAAAGAAGTAAATCTTGGTGGAATCCTTTCTCGATTCTTCCGGAACGGATTCGGTGCCTTTCTCTTGCATCGTATGTATTTCTTGCATGGTTTATAGACCAAAAACCGCCGCTAACACAGCCATGCAACACAATGCAAAAATTGTTCCAACATGCACCGCCTAATCCAAACGCGTTAAAAACCGCCTTTACGCAGGTATTCTTCTTTGTGCATCAGCCGAAGGTCGGCATGTACCATGTCTTTTACCAACGCCTCAAGATCATACTTCGGCTTCCAACCGAGTTGGCGTTGGGCTTTGGCTGCGTCGCCGATTAACATATCCACTTCAGTGGGCCTGAAGTAGGTGGGATCTACCTTCACCACGGTTTGTCCAAGCTTGATGCCTGCGGTATCGATGCCCAGCGCGGCGAGCTGCGATTCGTCAACATCGATAATTACCCCTTTTTCACGCTCGCCTTTCCCGCTGAACTCAACGTCGATGCCCAATTCGGCAAAACTGAGCCGTACGAAGTCGCGCACGGTGGTGGTAATGCCTGTAGCTACCACATAATCTTCGGCCTTCTCCTGTTGCAGCATGAGCCACATCGCCTCAACATAATCTTTCGCATGACCCCAGTCGCGCTGTGCCGACAGGTTACCGAGGAAAAGCTTGTCCTGCAACCCCAGTGCAATGCGGGCAACTGCCCGAGTAATTTTTCGCGTTACAAATGTCTCACCCCGGATTGGGCTCTCATGGTTAAACAATATACCGTTACAAGCATAGAGTTGATAGGCCTCACGGTAATTGACGGTAATCCAGTAGGCGTATAACTTGGCAACCGCATAGGGGCTACGTGGATAAAAGGGGGTCTGCTCGTTTTGCGGCACTTCCTGTACCAGCCCATATAATTCGGAGGTTGCCGCTTGGTAAAAACGGCATCGGCTACCAAGGCCTAGCAGGCGAATAGCTTCCAATAGCCGCAAGGTACCCAACCCATCGGCATTTGCCGTGTACTCGGGCGTATCGAAGCTCACTTTCACATGGCTTTGAGCGGCCAGGTTATAGATTTCGTCGGGCTGTGTTTCCTGTACAATACGGATCAGGTTGGCAGCATCGGTAAGGTCGCCATAATGCAAGGTGAAATGACGGTTGGACTCGTGTGGATCTTGGTACAAATGATCAATGCGGTCTGTATTGAACAGCGAGCTTCGGCGCTTCACCCCATGAACGATATACCCCTTTTCAAGAAGGAGCTCGGCCAGATAGGCACCATCTTGCCCGGTTATGCCCGTAATTAATGCGGTCTTAGCCATGCGGTCAATGATGTTGTTTCAATACTGATTTTAAAAGATACTGTCCATACCCGCTTTTCAAAAGCGGACGAGCAATAGCATCGAGCTGCGCCGCATCGATATAGCCCATACGGTAGGCCACTTCTTCAATGCAACCGATTTTCAGCCCCTGCCGTTCCTCGATAACCTGCACAAACTGACCGGCTTGCATCAAGGAGGCAAAGGTACCCGTGTCTAACCATGCGGTGCCGCGGCTGAAAATCCCTACTTTCAATCGACCCTGGTTGAGGTAGACTTTATTTACATCGGTTATCTCATATTCACCGCGCGGTGATGGCTGGATACGCTTGGCGATGTCAACCACAGAATTATCGTAAAAGTATAATCCAGGCACGGCATAATTGGATTTGGGCTGCGATGGCTTTTCTTCTATGGATACGACACGGTGGTCGTCATCAAACTCGACCACGCCATATCGCTCGGGATCGGAAACCGGATAAGCGAAGACCACTCCGCCCTCCGAATCGGCACTCTGCTGCAGCAAACGCGACAGCCCCTCGCCGTGGAAAATATTATCACCCAGTATCAGTGCTACTTTATCATTGCCTATAAAGTCTTCGCCGATTACAAAGGCTTGGGCGAGCCCATTGGGCTCCTCCTGCACTTTATAAGAAAACGAACAACCAAGCTGAGACCCATCGCCCAACAACTTACGAAAAGCAGGCAGGTCGTGTGGCGTCGAGATAATCAGTACCTCGCGGATGCCTGCCAGCATCAGGGTAGAGAGAGGGTAGTAAATCATCGGTTTATCGTAAACCGGCATCAACTGCTTGCTTACAGCCAGCGTCAATGGATGTAGCCGTGTGCCGGACCCTCCGGCCAAAATAATACCTTTCACTTTTTATCCTTCTAATAAACAGAAAGGCAAAGCTATCAATTTTTAAACGAACTGCCCCAAAAAGGTGAAAGATCGCGGCTATGGTGCCACGACCGAGAATGGAACAGTATACAGACCCCACCGTAGGGTTACTGTACCGTCCTTATCTCCGGTAATGGTGAACTGTTCCACCGAATCCCCCGCAGCCTGTGAAGGTGTTGCATCTACGCGCAACACGTCCTGCTTTTCGTTGTAGCGCGTACCCCATTGGTCCCAGGTCTTATTGAAAATAAGGGTAACCTTCTCTTTGCCGGGGATGGAATAGAGGCTATATTTTCCGGCAGCCAGGGGCTGTCCCTGCACCAATACGTCTTTATTTACCTCAAAGGTGGTGGCCTCATTGGCGCCCGTGCGCCAAACCTTGCCGAAAGGCGCAATCTCAACACCGATTTCGCGGCCCTTCACCGAAGGCTTACTGTAATGGATGTCAATCGTTATACCGTCATCGGTCGTTACGGTAGTGCTGTCCGGCGGACTAGCCCGTTTGCTTTTATCTTGCTGTGCAATAGTGACGGTAGACAGGGTCATTACCGCCAACAGGGATAATAGGATTGCTCTCATAACGTTTTTATTTACATAGTACCACAATTATTCTTATTGGAGGCGTTCGAAATTGAACACTAAATACCCCGTCTGGCCATCCAAATCCAACGGCATCCGCATCGTTAACTGATCCGTGTCGGCATACGACAAGTCTAACCGGTACCCGGCGGTCACGTTGCTCGGCTTATCGCCGGGATAAATCTTCTTGAACTGGAATTTGGGTTCTCCATTGCCCTTACCCGGATTATAAACGGACCATACAATGTTCCGCACGGCTCCAGGTGCGCAAAGCGTCCCTTCGGCATCGAATGTGATGCTACCTTTCCCATTATTGGGTAAATTCCATACACTGCCGATAAAACATTCGGCGGGAGCCTCTTCAAAGATGGTCTTCACACTATATGCGGTGGGAAAATTTTCCTTATCTACCGAGTATAATACCCATTGGCCTTTTACCCCTTTTCGCCACGATGCCGCGGACGGTGCGCCGTCTACCGCACCTTGCTTGGCTGTACAAGAAGTTAATAAAAAAGAGGCCGATACAAGGGCTACGAAGAAAAATAACGTTTTATTCATGGTATTAAACTAACTAATGGATTACAAAATCAAGCTTTACCCAAGCCTTATCATGATGTAAAGATAAAGGATTCAGCTATAAAATGAATTATTTTTATGCGCCATAAGAGATATTCACGTATGTTTGTTTACAAAAAAGTGATCCACTGCGCATGGCAATCCAGTCCAAAAACCATACCATCAGTCAATTTACGGCAAAAATACTGGTTCGGCTATTCATTTTGCTTCTCTTATTTGCTTTTGCACCCGTAGTTCTCGAACAGGAAACCACTCGATCATACAGTGAAACATTCGTATATATCGAAAACAAGTGGGCTCTTATATTCCCCGGACTCCTTTTTACTAGTTTTCTGGTACTGCTTTTCCTCACGCTCCGTAGTAAATACCAGAAAACGGACCTCAACTGGATGCTTTCCCTGAACGCTGCACTCCTTATCGTATACGTCATGCTGGTGTATGTGCGGCTCTATCCCATTATCTTCGGCTAATGCATGGCCCGATAATCGCTGCCTTTTTTTACCTTTGAGGCTTTTACTAGCCTTCCATGACAAAAAAGCAAATATGGCGAATATCGAAGACCGTTTTGAAGGTCTGCATTACCGCCGTGGCATTATACTGGGTATTCAGCAAGGTGGAGGCCGATTATCGCGAACAAGCAATCGAAAACAGCAAGGCGGGGTCTGACAAGTACCCGCTCAGCTTCTGGCAATTTATTGGGCAAACCATCTCCGGCTCCAATCCCATTTTTCTGGCCCTCGCCTTCGTGGCGTACGGATGTTCGATCGTGATTGCTTCTTCGCGTCTCAACGGATTTTTCAAAGGCGTGGGCCTGGCCCTCTCCGAGCGGTACAATTTCAGGCTGTACCTACTGGGGCTATTTTATAATCTTTTCCTGCCGGGCGGAGTTGGTGGCGACGGTTACAAGATTTATTTCCTCCGTCGCAAGTTTGAGGTAAAAGGCCGCAAACTCCTTTCAGCCGTATTCTTTGATCGACTAAGCGGACTATGGGCTTTGTGCTTAATTACTGCAGCACTGGTCATTTTCATCCCGCACCTCCAGATCCCAAGCCAAGTTCCTATCGTTGTTGTCATTATCGGGTCGATTGTATATTATAGCATTATACATCGATACTTTTCCGACTACAGCAAACGTTTTTTCCGCACCCACCTCAAAGCGTTGGGCGTACAGTCGATGCAGGTAATCTGTGCGATTTTCTTGCTTTATGCGCTGGGTTTCGAAGGCAAATTCGCACCTTATTTATTGATGTTTCTCGTGTCGTCGTTGGTCGCGGTAGTGCCCTTTACGGTTGGTGGGCTTGGGGCGCGCGAAATGGTATTCGTGTTTGGCGCAGCTTACTTCAACTTAGACAAAAACCTTGCGCTCCTTATCAGCTTATTGTTCTATTTAACCTCTGCCCTGTTAGCCGCTACGGGGGCATACTTTATTTTCCGCCCGCAAGGATTGGGCGAAGACAAGCTCCCTGAGGCTACAGCCGCCGACTTGGAGCGTTTGGATAATGATGAGAATAATTGAATCAATATAAACAGTATGGCAACTATTGTAATTACGGGTGCAAGTAAAGGTATCGGCTTCGAAACGGCATTGGCGCTGGCCCAGGCAGGGCACCGCGTGGTCGCTGTTGCTCGTTCGCGGGATGGGTTGGAAAAAATGCAAGAAACGGCACGTAAGCAATTCCCCAACGCTTCGATTCATGCCCTGGTTTTTGACATCATTCACGGCGATTATGAAAAGGAGTTCCTTCCTTATGTGTATGAAACGCTCGGACAAGTGGATACGTTGATCAACAACGCGGGTGTACTTGTCAACAAATCCTTTGAAAACACGTCCATAAAGGACTTTTCAGCGATGTTGGAAGGTAATTTGCTAGGTCACGTAGGTATGATAAAGCACGTATTACCGCTGATGCCACGGAATGGTCATATTGTCAACATCGGCAGCATGGGCGGATTCCAGGGGAGCGCCAAGTTTCCCGGCCTGGCAGCCTATTCAGCTAGCAAGGCCGCGCTGCACGCACTTACAGAATGTTTAGCCATGGAACTTGAAGGCCAAGCGATCAAAATAAACTGTTTGGCCTTAGGTTCGGCCCAAACAGAAATGTTGGCCAATGCGTTCCCCCAATATCAATCGCCTGTCACCGCGCAGGAGATGGGGGCTTATATCGCCCAATTTGCACTCACCGGCCATCGGCTTTTCAATGGCAAAATATTACCTGTCGCGGTAACGACTCCGTGAAACCATTAATCCATGAGAAAATTCACCGGCTACATCCTCTCCCCTATTTTTTACCTGCTATTCGGCATCATCATTACCGTGTTCCACCCTATCCAATGGCTTTGCCTCAAACTGGGTGGGTATCGTGCCCACATGCGGTGCGTGGAGGCGCTAAACCTCTGCCTGCTTTCTACCTATTACGTATTGGGAAACACGGTAACGTTTATTAACCGGCAGAACTTGCCGGTCGGTAGACCCATCCTTTTCGTGGCCAACCACCAAAGCATGTATGATATCCCGCCGCTGATTTTTTTCTTACGCAAACACCACGGCAAATTCATTTCCAAAATCGAGTTGGCGAAAGGGATACCCAGCATATCGTTCAATCTGCGCCATGGCGGTGCGGCAAACATCGATCGGAAAGACCCCAAACAATCCATTGCCGAAATACTGAAGTTGGCCAGTAACATGAAAACCAAAAATTGGTCGGCTTTTATCTTTCCGGAAGGAACGCGGGCCAAAACGGGCATCGTCAAGCCGTTCAATGTGGGTGGTATTGCTACCATATTGAAAAAAGTGCCACAGGTACTTGTAGTACCTATTGTCATCAACCATTCCTGGCAAATGGTCCGTTACGGCTTTTTTCCCCTCAATACGTTCACGCGGATGTCGTGGGAAGTGCTAGACCCTATTGAGCCCCAAGGCCGCAATGCGGAAGATGTGGTCGCGGAAGCTGAAGCGAAAATCAGGGGAAAGATAACGAACTAATTGACCCGCCGTCCTTTCCACTGGTATTTGCCCAAATTGCCCGCGATACCGATATAAACGATGTAAATGATATGTAGGAGGGTTAACACGGGCAGGTAAATCAATAAATCTACCCGGTTGGCAAACCGGCACAGGGGATATAGGAAGAATGCTTCCACCGTCAATTTCAAGGTTACGGCGATAAGAAATCCAGTCACAGCATCACGGCCAACGTCGAAAAAGAGCGGGGCCAGCCCCGTAACCAACAGTAAGAGGTTGAACGTCCAGATCGCCAAGCCCAACGCCACAATCCCTTTGTTTTTATAGTGCGTACTTTTGGATGCCCACCGCCGCCGCTGGTTGATGAATCCTCCGAGGGTACTTTTTGCATCGGTATATACGATCGCCGCCCTCGATTTGCAAAACCCTATCCGATCCGGGTATTTCCCGGCAACTTTATGTAAAAACAGTTCGTCATCCCCCGATGCGAGGTGGTCGATACCATTAAACCCTCCCAGCTCGTAGAAGATATCGCGCCGGTATGCAAGATTAGCACCGTTGCAGGTCGAAGCGTGCTTTTTTCCAATACCAGCGGCACCAAGGCCAATAAGGTATAGAAACTCCAGTGTTTGCAGTTCTTCAAAAACCCCCTTTTGCTGGGAGTACACCACCGGCGAGGAAACCAACACATGCCCTTTTTCTTCAGCAAAGGTAATGACCGTCGCCAGCCAATCCTTCTCCATCCGGCAGTCGGCATCGGTGGTTACAATGAAGTCGCCCGTTGCTTTCTCGATAGCTAAGGAAATTGCCTTTTTCTTGTAAGAATTCAATGGTTCCGACTCGTTAAGCTTCAAGAGTTTCACGCCCTGTTCGGCGAATGAGCGCACCACCGCAGCTGTATCGTCCGTGGAGTGGTCGTCTACCACAATAACCTCAAGCAGCTCTTTCGGAAAATCCTGAGCCACGATATCCGAGAGGGTACGGCCGATATTCGCCGCTTCGTTGCGTGCCGCAATCAGCACACTTACCTTCGTTTTCGGAACTCCCTTCTTGGCGACGAACGGTAAAGCGGACCACCCTGCCCGCATGTAACATACCAGCACCGCATATATTCCGGTGAATACAGCTAATGCGATGCTAATTAGTTGCGTCGCCAAAGAAATTTATTTTTAAGACAAACACAGATCCCAAAATGGCGGGCAATATAAGGTTAATAAACCAAACACAAGAAGCGATTGCCATCACCGCGATATCCTGATCGGTAATATGCGCATACAAATAACTGGCTGTAACGCTGCGTACACCGAAGTCAAACAAGTCGAGCGTAGGCAAAGCGGCCTGTACAAAAAACAGGATGAAAATAAGCAGCAGCATGGGCAGGAACGCGATGTCGGGGATAATGACCAACATCAGGATACAATATTGCGATGTAAAGATAACAAATCGGGCAAGTGAGTTTAGAAACACAATGGTGAGTTCGCCCCGGTCATAACGGGTCAGAATCTCAAAAAAGCGATGGAATTTGCGCAGGAACTTCATCCGCTGCATCCAACTGTTAATCCAGCGCACGTTAAAATACAGCATTAGGAAAAAGCCCGCATACAGGCCGGCCAATAGCCAGATGGCCATACCGCCGAGGGTGCTTACTTCAAAAAACTGGTTAACAAACCACGCAATGCTGAGCGAACCCGCTACGCTTGTCAGCACCAATTGGGCCAACGCCCCCACACCCATGGCTACAACGCCAAAAATCCGCTTGCGGGGCTGCAGAAACATCACGCGCCCGCCATACTCACCAATACGGTTCGGCGTAAAAACGGCCCACGATAATCCGCAGAAAACCGATTGCGTAGCCCGCCAGAAGCTTATCCGCTCAATAGGGCGGCACAGGTACTGCCACTTCACCACCTCCAACAGCCAGTTAGCAAACATCAGCACCACAACTACAGACAAGGTAGTCACCACCGTGTGGGTACCCAGGTTATGCATCAGCCGCTCAAACGCTTTCAGGTTTTGGTGGTCATTGAGCTTTTGATAGAGCACCCAGGCCACCGAGACCAAAATGGCAACCTTCAGTACAATGCCCAGCGTCTTCTTTGTTTTGTTCGTCAAACCCGAATGATTCTAGCGTGCAATGTTACTAATTTATCTGTTCCATTCCCAATGGAATGGTTTATGGAATTGACTCGCGAAACGCATCCATAGTAAAACGGGAAGTATTTGGCTTCCTGTTGGATAAAACATAACGGCCGTTTGTTTCTTTTTTTGTTCACTAATCTTAATCGTTATGAATTATCCAAAGCAGGATATTTTTGGCCAGATTTGGCTGGATATCATTTTCGAGGGGCGAAATAAGCGATATGGCGCTTACGTGCTACGCCGCGACGCGTCCAAAAGCGCCGCCGTCGCATTGTTTATCGCATCAACCGCCTTTGTCGTGCTTCTATGGGCCCCGCTTATTCACCAACAACGCTCCCCCGGCACGTCGGCGTATGTAAAGCCGCTTGAAAAAACAACCGTTATCGAGCTGACGCCACCGCCGCCTATTGACAAGTCGCTTCCCGAGCCGCCGGCAGCGGAGCGACCGCTACCCCGCACAAGTCAAGTCCGTATGCCGCCGCCGGTGGTGGTTAGCGCAAATCGGGTTACAGAAGACCCGCCGTCGACCGAAACACTCAAGCTGGCTAACCCCGGGCCGGAAACCATCACGGGCGACCCCGGAGCGGATATCCATATCGACATACCTGCGGGCCATGCTGATGGCGATGCCATGATTACGGAAACGGCGGGCACGGGAAACGACCCCTTTGTCTCTGTAGAGATCGAACCGGCCTTTCCGGGCGGCATCGAAGCGTTTCTTAACTATGTACAGAAAAACTATCGATACCCTGCTCGGGCGGTCGAATCGGGCGTGAAAGGCAAAATCATCCTCTCGTTTATTGTAGAGCGCGACGGCTCGCTTACCGATATCCGGATTGTGCGCGACCTTAAATTCGGCACAGGTGACGAGGCTGTGCGGTTGCTAAAAGCATCGCCCCGGTGGACACCCGGCGTCCAGAACGGCCGCGAAGTCCGCGTGGCCTACACGTTACCCATTGCGCTCGACCTCAGCCAGTGACCCTGGGGTTTGTTAAAATCATCAACGACCCCCAGTGGCGGGTCGTTGATTTGCAGCGCTGTACAGCAATATAAGGGTGTAATAATTGCAAACAACCCGTAAATTGTACAGAAAAGTCCTAATATTGCATGATGCAAAAAGCGGCAACGACCGAACGGATTATTTTGGGCATTGACCCGGGTACCGCCATTCTGGGATATGGTATCGTCAAAGAAGTCGGCAAGCAGCTGTCGCTGATCAATCTCGGCGTCATCAAATTGGACCACTTGGACGACCACGCGCTCAAATTGCAGCGTATTTTTGAGAAAATAAGTGTGCTGATTGAACAGTATCAACCCGATTGCATGGCATTGGAAGCTCCCTTTTATGGCAAAAACATACAAGTTATGCTGAAGCTGGGCCGTGCACAGGGCGTCGCCATGGCGGCAGCCTTGAATAACAACATCCCCATCTTCGAATACGCGCCCCGAAAAATCAAGCAATCCGTTACCGGCAATGGGAACGCCACCAAAGAACAAGTGGCCGCCATGCTGAAGACCCTGCTTAAATTTGACGAGACCCCCCAATTTTTAGATGCCACCGACGGACTGGCGGCCGCCGTATGCCACGCCTTCCAAAACCAACGGATGGCCGGCTCAAAAGGTAACTACTCCGGATGGGCGGCGTTTGTAAAAGACAATACCGACCGACTAAAGTGACGCTTTAAAGTTTCACCTGCCTGATGACATTCTTTATATTGAGTTCGATGATATCGGTCATGGTATGGCATTTCAGGTATTGGTCGTTGTCGTAGTAGGCGGCATACCCTTCCCTCAACTGCTTTACGTTCTCAGGAGTAGAAAGCTCTTCCGTGTTCGAAACATCGCGCAAAGCGGCGATGCGATGGCGCTCACTGCGCACCCGGTGCACAATAGATGATCGCTCTTCCTGTTGGTATTGGAGTGCCGTACGGTCGGTCAAATGCTCCATACACAACTGTACATAAGCTAGGTTGTCTTTGAAGTATTGGGGCATATATATTTTGGGATTGCCCTCATAAAACTGCTGGTCAAAATCGATGGCCCGGATACGGAATTGAAAATCATCAAAATCGGGCGTAATCTGCACCACGAAATTATAGGATCGCATATCGCCCAGCAAGGTAATGATACACCGTTCGTTAAACTTCACGAACTCCTTGGCGATCCGCTTGGGGTTATAGTCCGGATTATGCATCAGCGACTTCGTAAAAACATCTCCGGGTATCCCCACGATATGTTCTTCCACAAGGGTCTGCCCCCCCACCAGGTAATTCACGGTGTTGGGCGATATGATCTGTTCCAACTCCAACCCATATATGCGCGAGGCATCGGCCTGCTTTACGTAGAAGTAATCATACACATCATTCAGCCGGTTCACAATCCGTATCCGGAACGGGTGCGTGTTGCCAAAAGCGCAGTATTCAACACGGTCGATGTATTTATGCTCCACAATGCGGGTATTGCCCGATGCCTTCAGCTCCGCGTAAATGATTTTCAGTCCGTTATATAAGTTTTCCTGAACATGTGGCGGATAGATAGGGGTTTCCCATAAGGTATCGCGGCCATGCTTATCAATTACCGGTAACGTCTCGTAAAAATCGAGCAGATGATCATAACCGATGGGCATACGTGCCTCCCGTTCGTAATGGCGCAGGTATTTGCGCAATGACGGGGTAACGGCATATACCGGCTTTTTCCGCGAAATCTTGACGTCTTCCATATGTATGAATGAAGCAACTTGTGCTAGGTAAAGATACGGTTTTGACGCGTCGCATTAACAAATTGAAATATTTTCATAAATAATCGGAATTTAGTGCCTAATTTTGAAGAATTGGCAACAAACACCTATTATAACGTTAAATTGAACAAATACCCAAAAAACAATTTGAGCTAATTACCGCAACAATTATGGAAAAACGGAACGACAATTACGAGCTAGATAACTTAGACACCCAGATCTTGTCTATTTTGATGAACAACGCATCCATACCCTACACCGAAATCGCAAAAAAACTGATTGTTTCTGGCGGCACCATCCACGTGCGCATGAAAAAGATGGAAGAGCTAGGCATTATACGGGGGTCCAACCTGATCATCAACCCCCAGAAAATCGGCTTCGATATCACCGCATTCCTTGGCATTTACCTCGAAAAAGGCTCGCAATACAACCACGCTGTGGAACAATTGAAACAAGTGAAAGAGGTCGTTGAGCTGCACTACTGCACCGGTACCTACAGTATGTTTGCCAAAATCGTGTGCCGCGACACCACCCATCTACGAAAAGTACTCAATGAAGACATACAGGCCGTAAAAGGTATACAAAGGACCGAAACGATCATCTCCTTGGAAGAGAGTATAAAACGGCAAATCAGTCTAACTTAGCTATCGCTGGATGGAACCATCCAGCCCCACTTTCACATCGAACGGGTCGCAGTAGGCATCGAGCAATACCGCCACATGCGCTCGTGTGGCTTGCTGCTTTTCATCATATTCGCCTTCGAAATGGTATCGGCGTTTCCAGTATTTTTCCACCTGCTCTTCCAGTTCGTCTCCCCGTTGACCCACAAACTTGATATAGCTGAACAAGTCGGCCATGGTGAGGGTATCGACGTCACCGTGGTTAATAAACCAAATCTGGCTCCTCGAAAACAGGTCATTGAGCACGGGCTGCACCTCGTTAGCAGTGACCGCGGCCTCGCCGTGAAAATGGAGCTGCCCATCTTCACCTACCTTACCGAGCAACAGGCCAGTGGCGCCGACCCGTTGGATGGCATCGAAATGTGGATTTTCCAACGGCACATCCACAAACGGCATCAGCCGTGCCCCATACTGCAACAACTCGCCTTGCACACTGCGGGCGTCTAGCTTATCCGGTGTCGTTTTAAAAAACGCCGTATATGCTGCCGCTGCACCAACCGCCTGTCCTACATGCATCAACAACGGAATATCGGTTTCGGCGCCGGTAGTTAGCTGCTGTACCGCAGGTATATACCGGGTCAAAAACAGGTTTTCTTCACCTGCAGGCACCAGCGCTCCCAATGGCAGCGTGTACCCGTGCCCATCCCGCTCGCCAACCGCTACCCCCGTGCGGGCAAGCCCCCTATAAGGTACCGACTGGAAATAATCGGCCGGAATATCTTTTCGGACACGGAAGCTGTCTACCGTGGCATACGCCATGCGGTACAGCTGTGCATCGGTAGACGCATCGACCACGGCGCGTATCTTGAAACGGCTTCGGTCATCCAGTTCCACGCGCCAGTTTTTACCCGATTTCTTTACCGAACGGAGGGTGCTCCCTTCGATGACCGTTAGGTTACTGAACGATTTCAGTATACTGTCTACGGCATTCTGGACCAGCTGCGGGTTTATTCGCCGCTTCACGACAGCCAATAGCGAATCGCTCGGCTTTTCCTTTTTGGTTCCCGCTAAGAGGTTAGCCCAAATCCCCGCATCCAGATGGGCATTATTCGTCAGCGAAATGAACTCCGAGGTCAATTCGGGCATGATCCGATCGCCATTGACCACCCAAACGGTATTTAAATTCGACATGGCCGACTGGACCGCTGCTGCATAAGCATCCGCCCCGTAACCATATACCAATACCTGCGGCCGCTTGCGCTGCGCATTTCCCAAAAAAGGGATCATCAAAAACCAACAAAAGAGCGCGTACCATTTAACCATACCTGCTTGTTTTTAAGAGAGACGTAAAATTAGACATAATTGCTTCAGTAAGGTTTATTTTTTTGCTTTTATCACTATACCCTCCACGTTTGGCCATGCCTTACTTTCGACCAAAACAGCTACCTTTGCGCCATGGAAAATGAAGAAAAGTCCCTCAATTTCATAGAAGAAATCATCGAGAAAGATATCCAGAGCGGCAAACACAACGGCCGGGTACTTACCCGTTTCCCGCCCGAACCGAATGGTTACCTGCATATCGGTCATGCCAAATCCATTGTACTCAATTTCGGATTGGCCCAAAAATACGGCGGAAAAACAAACCTGCGCTTCGACGACACGAACCCGGTAACCGAAGAAACGGCATACGTAGAAAGTATAAAAAACGACATCAAATGGCTCGGATTTGAATGGGCGGAAGAATTATACACTTCCGACTACTTCGATACATTGTACGATTTTGCCGTCAAACTCATAAAAAATGGGCTGGCCTATGTGGACGACAGTTCGCCGGAAGCCATTGCTGCCGCCAAGGGCACACCCACCGAGCCCGGCAGACCCACACCCTACCGCGACCGTAGCGTGGACGAGAACCTGCGCCTGCTGGAGGAAATGCGTGATGGAAAATACAGCGACGGGGCAAAAGTACTGCGGGCCAAAATCGATCTGGCTAACCCCAACATGCACTTGCGCGACCCGTTGCTATACCGCATCAAACACGCGCATCACCATCGCACGGGCGATAAATGGTGTATCTACCCGATGTATGATTTTGCACACGGGCAAAGTGATTCGATTGAGCAGATCACGCACTCGGTCTGCACCCTCGAATTTGTGCCCCACCGGCCGCTCTACGACTGGCTCATTGAAAAATTAGAAATCTTCCCGTCCAAGCAGTACGAATTTGCACGGCTTAATCTGAACTATACAGTGATGAGCAAACGGAAGTTGCTCCAGTTGGTGAATGAGAAATATGTAGAAAGTTGGGACGACCCCCGCATGCCCACCATCAGCGGATTGCGTCGCCGGGGGTATACACCGGCAAGTATCCGCAATTTCTGCGATCGCATCGGCGTAGCCAAACGCGAAAACATCATCGATGTGGGATTACTGGAATTCTGTATCCGCGAGGATCTCAACAAAACGGCATGGCGCCGGATGGCGGTGCTCGACCCCATTAAGCTCGTTATCACCAACTACCCTGAAGGGAAGGAGGAAATTTTGACCGGCGAAAACAATCCCGAGGTCGACGATGGCGAGGGCAACCGTAGCATCCCCTTCAGCAACACGTTGTGGATTGAGCGGGAAGACTTCATGGAAAACGCGCCCAAGAAATTCTTCCGGCTGGGCCCGGGATTGATGGTTCGGCTGAAACATGCTTATATTGTCAAATGTGAGGACTTTCTGAAGGATGCGGAAGGCAATGTCACCGAAATCCACTGTACGTATATCCCCGAATCCAAGAGCGGTGAAGACACCAGCGGCATCAAGGTAAAGGGAACGATCCATTGGGTGAGTGTACCCCACGCCAAAACCGTTGAAGTGCGGTTATACGACCGCTTGTTCAATGTAGAAAATCCAGCAGCCGAAGAAGACTTTCGGGCAACCATCAACCCAGAAAGCCTGCACGTCATCGAAAACGCGTATGTGGAGCCCGATTTACTGCATGCAATCCCAGGAAAAGGCTATCAGTTCATCCGAAAAGGTTATTTCACGCTCGACAGCAAGTCAACACCCAGTAAGCTGGTATTTAACCGGACGGTAACGCTGCGGGACACGTGGGCAAAGGAAGTGAATAAGAAATAAAGAGCGGCGGTTTAAAAAACCGCCTCTATAATTCGTTTAGTTGGCCCCGGATTGCCCATGGTATAGAAATGTAATACCGGCGCGTCCATCGCCTTGAGTTCCTTGCACTGGTGGATCATCCATTCAACCCCGACATCACGCACTTCCTTTTCCGATTTGCACGCGTGTACGGCCTCGCTCAGCTCCAACGGGATATCGAGGTGGAAAATCTTGGGAAGGCTGACCAGCTGCTTGCTATTGGTAAGTGGCTTTAACCCCGGAATGATGGGTATATGGATATCGTGTGCCCGGCATTTGTCAACGAACGCTTTATATTTACTGTTGTCGAAAAACATCTGGGTAACGATAAAGTCGGCTCCCAGATCTATTTTCTTTTTTAAGTAGTTGAAGTCGGTAGCCAGGTTTGGCGACTCAAAATGCTTTTCCGGATATCCAGCCACGCCGATGCAGAAGTCGGTTTTTTCCGAGTTTTCCAGGTCTTCGTGGAGGTATCGGCCGTTATTCAGATTTACCACGTGCTGCAGTAGGTCCGAAGCGTACGCATGGCCTCCGGGGGTGGGGATAAAGGAGTTGTCGCTTTTACGTGCATCGCCCCGTAGCACCAATACATTGTCAATACCTAGAAACTGCAAGTCAATAAGGGCATTCTCCGTTTCCTCTTTGGTAAACCCACCACAGATGAGGTGAGGCACGGCATCGACCTTGTACTTATTCATAATGGCAGCGCAGGTGGCCACGGTACTTGGCCGCTTCCGGTAGGCTACCTTTTCCAACAGCCCATTGGAATGTTGTTTATAAATGTAATCCTCGCGCAGGTAGGTAACGTCGATGAAAGGAGGTGCGAACTCCATCAAAGGGTCAATGGCATTAAAAATAGACTGTATACTCTGTCCTTTTATGGGCGGTAGTATCTCAAATGAGTAGAGGGTCTTCCCCTTGGCATTTTTAATGTGTTCGCTTATTTTCATACACTAACCCTTATTAAATAGCCGCCAAACTTAGCCAAATTCTTCTTTAAAGCAAAGTGAATTTATCGCGTGGATTTTATGAGTAAATGTCGATGAGGCCGTCGGGTAGATCTACCTCGAGGATGTTGTTCGTTCTATCGATTGATAACAACCACGCATCGGTTAGTGGAAATAACACCTCTTTCTCTTGATGGATGACTGCAGCTACGTACTGTTGGGGGTATTGGTGCACTTCGATGATCTCACCCAGTGTGCCATACGTTTTATCGACCACCACAAACCCCTTCAAATCGGTCAGGCGGAAATCGTCGGGGTCCCGTTCGGGAAATTTGTCATTGGGCAGGTAAACCGGTTTTCGGACCAACCCCTTCGCAGCATCGATATGGTCTACATCCTCAAAAAACAAGTAGGCCGTACGGTTGGGCAATACATTCGAGCGTTCTACAAAGTAAGGCACCAGCTTACCACCCACTTGCAGAAACAATACATCCAGTTCCAGGCTTTTGTAGTCGTCAAACTCAAAAAACAGCTGCACCTCGCCTTTCAGTCCGCGGGTTTTACTGATGTATCCAATATAAAAGTGGTCGGTGATTTCCATTATGCCACGCCGTTAACTTGCTTTTATTGGCCAAAAAACAAAAAGCCGCTCGGGGTGGATTTGATCTCCCTCCAGAGCGGCCTTCTCCATGCTCGATGAGTAAACTTCTACTCTCCCGCTTTCTTTTCTTCGTCGGCAGCGGCCTCTTCGGCAGCAGCTTCGGGTTCGGTAGCAGCTTCGGTTGCTTCAGGTGCATCCGCTTCTTCCGCAGCAGCTTCGGTTGCTTCCGCAGCAGGAGCCTCAGACACAACCGTTTCTTCCGCTGGTGCCGTTTCAGCGACAGCCTCTTCGGCAGCAGCTTCCTCAGCTTCTGGAGCTTCTTCTGCAGGTGGCGTGTTTTTCGCAGCTACAGCGGCAGCTACGGCCGCTTTGCGCTTCGCTTCGGCAGCCAATGCAGCTTTCTTAACTTCCGCTTGCGTTTGGGCTAAGCTTTCTTCCTTGCCTTGTATTTTTTCCCCTTTAGCTTTCAGCCATTCCTCAAATTTGGCGTCAGCAGCGGCTTCATCAAAAGCGCCTTTCTTCACACCGCCCAACAAATGCTTTTTATAAAGCACCCCTTTGTACGATAGAATCGCACGGGTAGTATCCGTAGGCTGCGCACCTTTATCCAACCAATCAAGAGCCTTATCGAAATTCAAATCGATGGTTGCTGGATTCGTGTTGGGGTTATAAGAACCAATACGCTCGATAAATTTACCATCGCGCGGTGAACGCGAGTCGGCTACTATTACGTGATAAAAAGGCCTTCCCTTTTTACCGTGTCTTTGCAATCTTATTTTAACTGCCATTCTTTTTATTAATTATGTATCCAACATAGTTCCCGGTAGCCTTATGCTGCGGGGCTGCAAAGGTAATTAATTATTTGATAACTAAGCGCCCTACGTATGTTATTTTTTTGATAGCACCCTATCGCTCATAACCAAACCGCCTCAGGTAATTGTCCTTTTTCCGCCAATCGGGAATCACTTTCACGAAAAGCTCCAAAAACACCTTCCTTTGCAGGAACTCCTCGATATCTTGCCGCGCATAGGTCCCTACTTTCTTGATCATACTGCCACCCTTGCCAATGATGATGTTCTTCTGCGAATCGCGCTCGACAATAATTTCTCCGCTGATACGTGTGACGTATTGCTCTTCCTTAAATGCGGTGATGACTACCTCGGTGCTGTATGGAATCTCCTTCTCATACAATTTGAACACTTTCTCACGGACGATTTCCGACACAAAAAACCGCTCATTCTTGTCAGTAAGAGCATCCTTCTCATAATACGGCGGGTGCTCGGGCAGATGGTCGAGGATAAATTGCATTACCGCTTGGATGTTGTGATCGTGCAACGCAGATATGGCTAGCGTTACCTTAGGAGACACCGTCTCTTGCCAATAGGCAATTTTACTTTTCACTTCCTCTGCCGTGGACTTGTCGATTTTATTGATCAGCACGGCAACCGGCGATTCTGTTTTCTTCAGTTTCTCGATGATTTCGCTCTCATCGTATCGTTCGTGTATATCGGTAACCAGCAGGATGATATCGGCATCGATCAAAGAACCCTGCACCGCACTCATCATGGATGTCTGCAGCGTGTAGGCCGGTTTGATTACGCCAGGCGTGTCTGAAAACACAATTTGATAGTCGGGATCGTTGACGATACCGATAATACGATGCCGGGTGGTCTGGGCCTTGGGGGTGATGATTGACATCTTCTCGCCGACTAATGCGTTCATTAGGGTAGACTTACCCGCATTGGGCTTTCCGATAATGCTGACGAAACCTGCTTTATAGGGCATTTTTTTAAATCTAATTTGCTTTGCAAAGAAACAAATTATATCTTTGCAGTCCAATTCGGAAAAAGAATTGAAAAAAACAGTGCGGGGTGGAGCAGTTGGTAGCTCGTCGGGCTCATAACCCGAAGGTCATTGGTTCGAGTCCAATCCCCGCTACCAAAGTGGAAAAAGAGGCAAAATTCAGACCCAGTTCTGGTATGCCTCTTTTCTTTTTTTGTTGTAATTTGCTGAAAATAAGCAATATACAAAAACAACAAATTTATTCTCGAGGTTCGACTTTCATCTGTTTTCTTACTGTACCTAATGCCTTGAGGGAAGAGTAAAAACTGGATGCGCTGCTTGGTGTTATAATCGGCAGAAACCCACTTTAAAGGCAATTCAAGGGCGAATTTGATAACGAATCCGATGCTATCATCAAGGTTCGACACCTGCCGGGACAGCGTCATCAGTTTTTCCTCTATTTCTTTCCTTTCATCGTTGTATCGTTGATGGTATTTGTGGTACAGTTCACCCCCTACTTCCTCTTCGATATATCTCTCCTCGAGTCTATTGATCTTGATTACGATTTCCCGGTGCTGTTGCTGCAGATGTTGGTAGTCATCTTGCTTACCGGCGGTCAACTGATTGAATACGGCCACGGTCTGCTGCTTTATCAGATCAATAACATCCGTTGCCCTATCGATTTTAAACGCGTCCAGGATCCTTTCAAAAAGGCTGTTGAGAACCTTTGCGCTTTTGTTGTTATTGCAGGCTTTTGTGCAGCATTTGTAATAGTGTAGATTCTTTTTCTGGACAATATAGCCGCGGAGGGGCTTTCCGCAATGATCGCAAATCAGAAATCGCTTGAGCGGGATATTGGCGTTTTCCTCTTTGACGGTGTATCCTTGATGGTTTTCTTTCAGCAGGCCGTTCACCTTCAGGAATACTTCCCGAGATATCAGTCTTTCGTGATTACCTTCCACCACCTTACCTTCCAGCATGTTGTGCGCCATCAGGCCGCAATAAAACGGGTTCCGCAGGATATTGGACATATGTTGTTTGCCGACCTTAAACCCTTTTTCGGCAAGCTTTGCCCTAACACTCTCCGTGGAGAGGTTATCATAGGCTTTCCATTCGAATGCCTGCCGGATGAGCCGACCCTTGGCATTGGCGACAATCTTGCGCTTACCGTGTTGCCGGATGATATCGTAACCGAGAGGTGGTTTGGTTGGCCAGTCTCCGCGAAGGAGCATCTCCCTTATACCTGCCATGCACTTCTGTCTACGCAGCTGGTTGTCGAACTCGCCGAACAAAAAAAGCATCTTCTGCTGCATTTGTCCGGATGCATTAGAAGTATCGATGGGCTGCGTTACGGAGACAATTTCAATGCCTAGTTTCCTCAGCTCATTAGTGAGCCAGATAGAATTATCATTGCGCGAGAAGCGCTCAAGGCTGTACACAAGGATGTAGGATATCTTACCTCTATACTTCTTCACGAAGGAAATCATGGCCGTGAACTGTTTCCGCTCGTCTGTTTCAGCACTTTATCCGGACCATGAAACACATGGAAAAGCAAGATCGGTTAAACATCGTAAAGGGCAAGGTGTTTGTATAAGCGGACGGTTTGTTTGCTTAACGCTGGCTACGTTATTAGATCAAATTTTGGTGACATGGTCCACCTGGTAGAAAAAACAACCATCCGCCACTGGATCATGCTGGGTATATTCAACCTACTGCCAAAGGACCGTCGGTGTTGACGGGCATTTTCTTCAGCCACATGCCTGTTAAATTAAGTGGGCGTTTCCGACATCATGCGTCCATCAAGCATTTGTTAATACAATTGATTAACCGTTCTTTTGTATCAATAATTGATTGGCGATATTCCGCATACAAGCATTATCAATTGATCCCTTAACAATGCAAACGACCGTAAAAACTTTTCTGGATCGGCATTTCAATCAGTTTGAAAAAGACCTGAAATATACATTGACCGAGCAGTGCAAGCTTAAAACCTTCGCTGCCGGCGAGCAGTTGATACAGACCGGACAGTATTTCAAATCCACTATGCTGATTGTTGAGGGACTCGTCAAAGTATACCGGCAAGGGGACGACGGAGGTGAGTTTTTCGTTTACCATTTGGAACCGGGCAGTGCATGTGCACTATCAATTATATGCGCCACCAAACAGGAAAAAAGCGAAGTGCTGGCCACTGCCGTCGAAGACACAACGGCACTGTTGGTTCCGATTGCGATGATGGACGGTCTGATGCGGGACTATAAGACATGGTATTATTTTGTCCTGGAAACCTACCGTTCCCGCTTTGAGGAATTGCTGGAGGTCATCGATCACATCGCGTTCGAAAGCATGGACGAACGGCTGGAATACCACCTAGAAAAGCTTAGCAGACAGCAGGGTTCCAATGAACTGTATATTACCCACCAACAAATTGCGCGCGACTTAAGTTCTTCTAGGGAAGTAATCTCCCGGCTGCTCAAAAAGATGGAACAGCACGGCAGCGTAATCCTCCAACGCAACTCCATTCAACTACTGGATTGATTGTGACAATTTCCTATGAACCGTGTGACCGTGGTCACCGACCATAGGCTTTACCATGACCGACCTTTGCGGTAGTTACTTTCAACAGTCGCAAAAATGGAAATTGTCGGTTATTTCGCTTCATTGTTTATTGGCATTGCCCTGGGCCTTATCGGTGGCGGCGGCTCCATACTCACCCTACCTGTATTGGTCTATCTTTTTGGACTCCCGCCCATTACGGCTACCGCCTATTCGCTATTCATTGTGGGGGCTACTAGTCTCGTAGGTGCATGGCCCAAATACCGCAAGGGTTTGGTGGACATCAAGACGGCCTTCCTATTCGGCACTCCCGCCATTGCAGCTGTATACGCCACGCGCAAATACCTGGTTCCCGCAATCCCGGATACCGTCTTTACCATCGGCGATTTTGCCTTTGGCAAACCCATGGCTATCATGCTGTTGTTCGCCATAATGATGTTTGCAGCTTCCATCTCCATGATCCGGAAAAGGCCTTGTAAGGACTGCGCGGACGATGCTGAAATCCGCTATAATTATCCGATGATCCTTTTGGAAGGAATGCTGGTCGGCACACTTACCGGTCTGGTAGGCGCCGGTGGCGGGTTCCTTATCATTCCTGCTCTCGTACTGCTGGGCAAATTGTCCATGAAAAAGGCGGTTGGCACTTCTTTGTTGATTATCGCGGCCAAATCCCTCATTGGATTCACCGGCGATGTAGTCAATATACCTATCGAATGGCCGTTTTTGATTGCCGTTACCGGCTTGGCCATCCTGGGGTTTTACGCAGGCAACGGGATTTCCGGCAAGGTATCCGGTCACAAGCTGCAAAAGGGGTTTGGGTGGTTTGTGCTTTTCATGAGCATCTATATCCTCATCAACGAACTTTTTCTTTAACCATCATAGCCGAACGTGACAGAAGTCACTGAATCGAGGCGGCTGCTATCGATATCTTTGTACAATGACGCGATTTTATACGAATTCACAAACAACATGTATAATGAAAAAATCAACGAACGCTTATGATTGAATGGTTGAAACAACCGTGGCCGTGGTATATCGCAGGCCCGTTGGTGGGTCTCACGGTCCCCACACTCCTGGTTCTTGGCAACAAGCACTTCGGCATCTCGGCCAATCTGCGCCATGCCTGTGCAACGTGCTTTCCTTCGAACATCAAATTCTTTAGATACGACTATAGAAAGGAGTTCTGGAATCTCTTTTTTGTCATCGGCGCATTTGGTGGCGGAGCCATCGCCACCTGGCTACTGGCAGATCCTAACCCCGTTGTGGTCAATCCTGCCTTAGTTAATGAACTCGCCGGATATGGCATCAACGACTATTCCAGCATGGTGCCGAAACAGCTCTACAGCTGGGATTACCTGTTGTCGGCGAAAGGCCTCATCATGATGGTCGGTGGCGGATTCCTCGTCGGTTTCGGCTCCCGCTATGCCGGTGGGTGCACCAGCGGACATGCCATCATGGGGTTAAGTACCCTGCAATGGCCCTCGGTCGTAGCGACCGTCTGCTTTATGGTCGGCGGGTTTTTAATGGCCAATCTATTTCTACCATTTATTTTAGGATAACAGCTAATGAATAATTCACCAATAAAGCATACGGATTTCGAAATACGCACACAGGATACCATGTGCATCAATGAATCGCAACTGCAACACAAATGGTATCACAACATGAAGTACCTGATCGTGGGCATCCTATTCGGGATTGTCTTTGTGAAAGCCGAGGTCATCAGCTGGTTCCGCATCCAGGAAATGTTCCGCCTGCAATCGTTCCACATGTATGGGATCATCGGGTCGGCGGTGGTGGTGGGTATCCTATCCGTTTGGTTGATCAAGAAGTTTCACATCAAAACCATATACGGCGAACCCATCACGTTTACACCGAAAAAATTCAACAAAGGGCAGATTTACGGCGGAGTGATCTTCGGCTTAGGCTGGGGTCTCACCGGTGCTTGTCCAGGCCCCTTGTTTGTCCAGATCGGCACAGGTGCTACCGTGGTAGCCATCGTGCTGCTCAGTGCGATCGCGGGCACCTGGATTTACGGTAGATTACGGGATGACTTGCCGCATTAATGGAAAAGACCATTTGAATTGTCAATTTTCAATTAACTAAAAAGCTATGTTTTTTCAACACATTTATGATCAATCACTCGCCCAGGGCAGCTACCTGATTGGATGCCAGGCGACTGGCGAGGCCATCGTTATCGACGCTAAGCGCGATGTGGATACATACCTTAACATCGCAAAACAGAACGGACTTCGTATTACGCACGTCACGGAAACGCATATCCATGCAGATTTCCTTTCCGGCACACGCGAGCTCGCGGCACTGACGGGGGCGACGATGTACCTTTCGGACGAGGGCGGCCCGGACTGGCAGTACCAATTCGCACACAAGGGACTGCGGGAAGGCAGTGCGATCAAAGTGGGCAACCTCACCCTGGACATCATCCACACGCCTGGACATACACCGGAGAGCATCAGCTTTCTACTGCGTGATCATCCGGCCACGGATGAGCCGATCATGCTCTTCACGGGCGATTTTGTCTTCGTGGGCGACATCGGTCGTCCGGACCTTCTGGAAAAAGCGGCAGGATTGGTGGGTACACAAGACATCGGCGCACACCAACTGTTCCAGTCGCTGACGAAATTCAGCAGCCTTCCCCCCTATGTGCAGGTATGGCCGGGACACGGTGCCGGATCGGCCTGCGGCAAGGCACTCGGCGCGGTACCCGGCACCACCGTGGGCTATGAGTTGATACGGAACTGGGCATTCCGTTTCGAAAGCGATGAACGAGCGTTTACCGATTACCTACTGACGGGCCAGCCCGAGCCGCCGAAGTATTTTGCTGTGATGAAAAGGCTCAACAAGGTGGATCGCCCCTTGCTGACCGAAGTACCGCGGCACCCCAAATTCACGAAAGACCAATTCCTGTCGGCATACCGCGGTGGTGCCCGTGTCATTGACGCCCGACCGAAAGATCTACATGCCTCTGGGGCCATACCTGGGAGCCTCAGCATCGAAAACAGCCAATCATTTGCTACCTGGGTAGGCTGGCTGGTCGGATATGACGAGCAGCTCGTGCTTGTGGCCGATGATGCCCAAGTCGAAGACCTGACCCGTAAGCTCATGCGTATCGGCATGGACAACATCCTTGGGTATATATCCGGCGAGGAAGACCTCGGAATTGCACTGGAAACGCGCGACATCATCGACATCGATACGTTCAAGTCGTTGCTTGGTCGGGACGATGTACAGGTGGTAGACGTACGCAATGCTACCGAGTACGCGGTGGGGCACATACCGGGTGCCATCAACCTGTTTGTCGGTACGATTGCCGACCACCTGGATCAACTGTATCGGAACAAACAACTGGTCATCCACTGCCAAAGCGGTGCACGTGCAGCCATTGCCCAGTCTGTACTGGCAGCCCATGGTTTCAAGGATGTACAGAACTTCTCGGGTGGCATGTCCCAGTGGCGGAGCAAAAGCCAACCGGTCATCACTCAATAATGAATATTGCGAATTATCATTAGGGATACCTGTTGCCCGTAATTTGCCTGTTGGTCTGCCCTACCGCGCTGTCGGGACAGACCCCCACGAATACTTGGTTCCGGTTTACCGGCCGGTATCGGTTCAGCGAAAGACTAACGACCGACCTGGAACTACAGCACCGCGGGCAGCCAGACGGAACAACCAACCGTGACTAAAGTCACTCGCGCCCCAACTAGAAATAGCCATCTTTGTATGAATTCAATGGATAAAACGATGAGAACATTACTAACAAACTGGAACCCGATGCGCGTGATACGGCTGGCATTGGGTATTTTAATTGTCGTAGAAGGCTTACGCGGCAATATCATACCGCTCACGGTAATGGGAGGCGCATTCGCTGCGCTGGCGCTGTTCAACGTAGGGTGTGGTGCAGGCGGCTGTACGGTACGCCCGCCGAAGCATAAACCATCCTGCAAAACAAATGTTGAATACGAAGAAGTTAACTGAATCGAATATGAATAAATTTCAAGAATTGATTAATGGCGACAAGCCGGTCTTGGTCGACTTTTTTGCCACATGGTGTGGTCCCTGCCACATACAGGCGCCCATTCTGGAAGAAGTGAAACAACGCATCGGTGACACCGCAGCGATTATCAAGATCGACGTGAATAAAAATCCGCAGCTAGCAGGGCAATACCAAATCCGAGGGGTACCTACGCTGATGATATTCAAAAACGGCGCTGTCAAATGGCGTCAATCGGGGGTATTTCCCGCTCATGAGCTGGAGCGATTATTGAATGAAAACCGGTGATCGAATAGCGCCCCCCGCATCAAATCGGAGTATCTTATTTTCAGAAGAACCAGATGCGTGAGAACTGCGCCAGATGACAATCGCACCTATATTTCTTTAACACGATAACTTGATCCCGTTCAACATGGAATCGCATTATCAAATATTGATTATCGGAGGAGGCACGGCAGGCATTATGGTTGCCGCTCAGCACAAGCGCAAACAGCCCAATCTCTCCATTGCCGTCATTGAGCCATCAAACGACCATTAGTTAGCGGAAGATCCTAAGCCATGGTCATTCCACCATCCACCACCAGTTTCGTACCGGTAATGAATTTACTATCATCCGACGCCAAAAACAGGACACCCTTGGCAATATCATCGTTTGTTGCATATCTTTTCATCGGAATGGAAGCTTCGAATGATTTTTTGGCCTTTTCCCCCGCCCCAGGAGCATATCCTTCTTCCAGCGAACGCATCATCCTGTTGTCTACTGGCGAGGGATGGATAGTATTAACGCGAATACCCCGGGAAGCCACTTCAAGCGCAGCGGTGCGGGTAATACCAATAACCGCATGTTTACTGGCTACGTACGCACTCATGGATTCAAATCCTATCAAGCCTGCAACGGAAGACATATTAATGATACTGCCGCCGTCATTCATTTCCTGCAAAACATACTTGATGCCCAGCCAAACGCCCTTTACATTGACGCTGATTAATTTATCGAAGGCTTCTTCCGGATAATCGATAATGGGACTTACGATCCCTTCAACTCCGGCGTTGTTAAAAAAGATGTCAATCTTACCAAAAGTGCTTACCGTATGCCTAACATACCTTTGTACGTCGTTCGCCTTGGTGACATCTGCGGCTACATAGCTTACATTCGGACTATTCAGTTCCAACGTGACCTTTTGCAGCGCTTCCTCATTGATGTCCACGAGTACAACCTTTGCCCCCTCGCTCAAAAATAATCCCGCAGTAGTGGAACCGATCGCTCCCGAGCCGCCTGTGATAACAGCTACCTTGTTTGTAAGCTTTGTCATTGTGATATGTTTTTAATGATTATGATATGTTTGTATAAATTCCTTTACCGTTGTACGTAAGGCAAAATTATTCATCGCATTAAGGATCGGCGGTAATCAACGTCACATCGCAAGATGATTTTAATCAGCATGTTTTTCGATCATCCGTACCGTACCCCTTCAGTTATTTTGAACGTGCGATGGAGCTATGTGCTGATCATGACAAAAATCAATGGTTACCGTAACGAAAATCAGTCATTACCTTTTTTTCTTATCCCATTTTTGGATGTACGTTATCACCCGTTTTTTAGATTTCTTTAATTGGTTGTTTTTTCGGAAGTTTGTTATGAACAATTCAACAGCAAAAGTACGCCCAGCACATGGCCGAAACAGTCCTATCCACGCGTGGATAAAAGGTAATGGGTTCCGGTACTCACCCTGCAGACATGAAATTACGGAAGATGGATTCGAATTTTCGATTTTTTGCGATCGGCGTGTTATTGATCGTTGTCGTCTCCATCGGCGTGATAGCGCTTCCAGGTAGCGGAATGGGAAGGTCTGTGGCTTATATTCTTTTCTTTTTATATTTCCTTTGGTTGGGCGTCCGCGGCAAATACTACAATGTTTTGGCTACTGTCGCTACGGTAGCCGTCCTATTGGCCTATGGGCTGTCAATCGGCCGGAGCGATTGGAGCATGGCGACCTTTTCGGGGAGCCTTATCGCGATCTGCACCGTGTGGCTGGTTGTTTATTTCATGCACCGCCAAAAGCGACATTTTGCTGTAGAGCTGAAGGATAAGGCCAGGCTCGATGCCATGTTTGAAAACGCGACTGAAGGCATGCTCATGGTAAACCAAGCCGGGAACATCATCATGGTCAACGGCTATGCCGAACACCTGTTTGGATACGGAAGAGACGAAGTGATTGGTTGTACGGTCGAAAAGCTGATTCCATCGCGTTTTGCGTCACAGCACGTTGCAAATCGGAACAGCTATAGTGCAGGTCCACGCAACCGGCCGATGGGCCTTGGGATGGAGTTGTTCGCACTCCACAAAGACGGGCACGAATTCCCCGTGGAGATCAGCCTCGGTCATTTCAAGGCAGATGCCGACACCATCGTGATCGCTTTTATAAACGATATTTCCGAGCGTAAAAAGGCCGCTGAACAGATACGCACGGAACAGGAACAGACCAAGCGACTGAACGAAGAGCTGGAAATCCGGGTTGCCGAACGAACCAAGGATCTGGAAGCTGCGCTGGTCCAGCTGAAATCAACCAATGAAAGCCTCCGGTTGATGGAGGTCGACTTGAATGCGGCACTGGAACAGGAACGGGAGCTCGGCGAATTGAAATCCCGGTTTGTCACCATCGCCTCCCATGAATTCAGGACGCCCCTGAGTACGATCCTTTCCTCGCTTTTCCTGCTCGAAAATTACAAGAGCGATAAATTCGAAGAGAAAAAGGCAATGCATATTGGCCGCATCAAGCGGGCAGTGAACAACATGACGTCCATCCTGAACGATTTTCTATCGCTCAGCAAGATGGAAGAGAGGAAAGTGGACGCGATGTACACCTATATCGATGTGCGCAGCTGGATCATGGAAATTATCGACGAAATGGAGGCGGTGAAAAAGCCGGGGCAAACCATCCGATACCGGCATAAAGGCCAGGCGGCGCCGGTCCTTTTAGATGAGCACGGCCTTCGCAATACCCTGATGAACCTGATTTCCAATGCCATAAAATTTTCGCCTGATGACGGCGGGATTACCATTGTTTCCCGTATGATCGGGTGCAATTTTATACTAGAGGTGGCCGACGATGGGATGGGTATCCCTGAAGCGGAGCAAAAACACCTATTTAATCGGTTCTTCCGTGCCGGTAATGTACAGAATATCAACGGTACAGGCTTGGGATTGCATATTGTGAAACGTTATGTGGATATGATGGGCGGCAAGATTTCGTTTACAAGCGCTGCTCCGGGCGGCACCACCTTCACCGTTTCGATACCCATCACCGATGAAAGTGCTTCTTCCCAAAAGTAAAACCACAAAACTAACAAAACGAATTGTAATATTATGGAAGTCAACATCTTAGTTATCGAAGATAACACAGAAATCTGTGAGAATATCGCCGATATCCTATCAATCGGCGGATACGACGTATTAACGGCCCTCAATGGTAAATCGGGGGTGGAGAAGGCCCTCAAGCATAAGCCGGATCTGGTGCTATGCGACATCATGATGCCCGAGTTGGATGGTTACGGTGTACTCCACGTCCTGGCTAAACATCCGGACACCGCGGATATCCCGTTCATTTTCCTGACCGCCAAATCGGAAAAAGCTGATTTCCGGAAAGGCATGGCCATGGGAGCTGATGATTATATCGTAAAGCCTTTTGACGGGTTGGAGTTGCTGGAGGCGGTTGCCCTGCGCCTGAAAAAGGCTGAGCACTTGAGAACGACCTTCGATAACCGCTTGGGGGGGCTCGACGATTTCCTGGATAAAGCAAACCAGCTCACGGGGTTCCAGGGCCTTTCCCCGGAGCGGCCACGCAAGGCTTTCAAAAAGAAAGATCATATATTCATGGAGGGACAACGCCCCAACGAACTTTATTACATCATCAGCGGCGAGGTGAAAACCAGCAGTATGAATCCCGATGGCAAGGAATTGATCACCGGCATGTTGGGTGAAGGTGAATTTGTTGGTCATGTTACCCTGCTGGAGGGTACGCTTTACACGGAAAGTGCGATAGCGCTGACAGATACGGAAGTTGGTGTCATCTCCAAACGGGATTTCCAGACACTGATACATACAGACCGTGAAGTCGCGGCCCGGTTTATCAAGATATTGGCCAATAACCTGTTTGAAGCCAAGAAAAGAATGCTGGAACTCGCGTATCAATCGGTGCGGCAACGGGTGGCATCATCGCTGGTATACCTTTTTGACCAGCAACACACAGGTGATAAATCGGTAGCGCTGATTACGGTATCCAGAAAAGACATTGCTAACATCGTCGGGACCGCACTGGAATCCCTGAACCGTACACTTGCTGATTTCAGGGATGAGCGGCTGATCAGTTTGACTGATCGGGGTATCGGAATCCTCGATATGGAAAAATTGAAGCGGGTAAGCCATTAGGTATTCTTGATTACCGGAAGTAGGCCAACTCCAGCACCGGATCCAAGCCGTAGACATCGTCATAAAACACCAACAAGCCGTCTTTTATTTCGCACGTAAGATAGGTTATGGAGATGGGGACCGACTTTCTCAGCGTGAAAGTCATGGGTGTATATCCAGATAAGGACCTCTGCAATCGCTGAACATTTCGCTTTTTTCCCTCCGTTTCTAATAATAGCGACGCCAACCTATCGGCTCTTTCGACCAGCATATTGCCGTTGCTAACGGCTTTCCTTTCTTGATGAAACACCTGCTGATCGGGCGTGTCCTGCAAATAAACACCCAAGGGATTAGCGAACCGGAATACGATATGACCGAGGGAATTGTCGGTACCAGTTGACTGCCTGGCATAATACGATTCGGGATTCCGATTTATTTGCCTAAGGTTGTGCTCATTCGGTCTGACGTAATTTCCTTTACGGTCATAAATTACGAAACGATTTTCTGATAGAAAATTGCTATCCTCCAGCGCAATCGGGAGGAGGTGCTTGATGAATAGCTGATGGGGGACCTTCCACTCGGGCGCCGTATAAAAATACCGGATATGGCTCTGGATCATGGCAGTTGGGGTTTCCGGCTTTCCGAAGACCACCCGGAAAAGGTAACTGCTGTCCGGTCGGTGGAAGACTAGCGTGCCTGATGGGATGTTAATATGAATGTATGTGTCATCACTGCGTTCCACCCAGCGGAGACGCTCCATGTTGAGGGCTATTTTCCGGATATCACCTTCAGGTACTTCATAGCAATCGCCGGCGTATTGGCTGGTGACTAGCTTCATGTATTCCTGCAAGTGCGTGTATGCTGCAGAAGAAGGTTGCACTCCGGTGACCGCACGCATAAAATCGTCCTGCTGTAAGGCCATTACTAAAGCAGTTCCGGCATCAAATCCGCCCATATACCCCTTGTCTATTGCATCGGCCGGGTAACGTGGATTGAGTTTGCCGTAATGCAGGTGGTTCATAAACGCCAATAGTGCGTCGGTCAGCATAATATCGAAGTGAGCCTTCTCGAGGTTGCTTCCCGAGGGGCGCGCTTTCGCAAATTTGTCCATTTGCTCATAAAGGAGTTCTTGTGGGTGGTAGTCCGCATGTAGGAGCCCGTATTGCAGCACGCAATCAAAGAGGAGCATGGCGTCCCATGCTTGGCCGGTAACGCCCTGCGGCTTTATCCAAGCGGGTTCAAAACGGCGATGTTCATAGTATCGCTTTACCGATTTGGGATAATGTAATGCCAGGACCTCAAGGCTGTCGGTAAGTTTCTGCTTAATTACCGTGCCGATGGATGGGGCCTGATCGGAAGCAGAGGGTGCGTTGTCAACCGCTACCTGCCCGCTGGCGACAATCGCTGCGGTGCAAAAGAGCAGCGTAAAAATCCTGAATGAAAGAAGGGTGCCCATGGTTTCTTTTTCCGGTAAAGGTGTTCAGAATGCTCCTCAATGTCCGTGATAAAAATCAGCATCGCCACTGATATTGGTTAGCAGTAATGGTCGCCTGGATATCTTGCGACGAAAAGTGTAATGGACAAAGCCTACGTTGATTTCGCGGTCAAGCATAACCTGAAAAGCACGCTCTCCATCTACGAAATCATGCAGATCCTGCTGGTTTGACTCCATGTATCGGTATTCAGCGCCCTGCCTGCCAAAAATCATAACGTTCCATGACCGATGTCAGTGCAAAAAACTCGAAAACGAGACTACATTAGCAGTCGGTTTAACAAAATATAGCATAACCATGAAACGATCAGAAACAGTACTATTAGGTATCGCCGGCATTTTTGCAGCCGGTGTGGTTGTCGGCGCTTTATTCGCGCCGAACAAAGGGGAAAGAACGAGAAGGTATATTGCCCGTAAGGGTAGGCGGTTTTTCCATTCGGCAAATGATGCATGGGCGGACGGCAAGGATAAGCTTGAAGAGATAAGGGACAGGCTGAAAGACGAGCTGCAGAGCATTAACGAAGAAGTGGCAGACCTCACACAGTGTCAATCCAGAAAACCGTAAGGTTATATCATATAAACCCGGTTCGGATGAAGTTACATCCTTAGAAATCAATTAGACATGAAAACACTGCTTGTACCCACGGATTTTTCACAGCATGCCTTTAACGCCGCATTGTACGCGGCCGGCATGGCCACCGAACGCGGCTGGAAATTACATATGTTGCACGTGTACGATGGTTATTATGCCGTATCGGTCTATCCGGGCGTTACCGGGGCGGCGTGGGCAGAAATCATGAATGCCGCCGACGAACAGTTGGCGAGCCTCATCGCGAGGCTACAGAAACAGTTTCCGAGCATTTCGGTTTCCGGAGAGAACCGTGAGGGGACGGTTGGCGGTACCGTTGCGAAGGTTGCAGCGGAGAAAGCAATAGGCTTGGTGATTATGGGTACGCACGGAGCCACAGGCCTAAAATACACCATGATGGGGAGCAACACCTACGCCGTTATCCGGTCATCGCCTGTTCCGGTGGCGGCCATACCCCGTGGGATTTCAACATTTCTGATGGACCGGGTGGGGTTTGCGGTCAACTACCACCCCTCAGAGATCACCGCACTGGAGAGTTTTACCGAATTGATTGGGCGGCCAACGGATATCACGCTCTTCCACCTCTATGAGAAAGGGAAACAAGAGGAAACCAAAAAACTGCAGAAATGGGAGAGACGCTTCGAAAAGATAACCAGCGGATCCGGCTCTATACTGCACTTCACGCTTGCCGTTTCTCGCAACCTCCCGCTGGGCATCAACCGCATGGTGTATAGGGAGCAACTGGATGCATTGGTGATGACACCTGTCGATAAGACGTTCTTCAATCGGCTGTTTTCAAAACAGTTGGTTAAGGCGGTTGCCCATAGGCCAATCGTGCCTGTTTTCTTCATGAAGGGCGCCGGAAAGTAGGGCGTGTCCGTCACCCCGGTGGGGTAAAAAAGCTGGATCCGAATTTGGGATTCGGATCCGGCTCCAACTTGCCTGCATCCTTATGAAACAGGTATGGCAATGACCGGTTGCTCGGTGGTTTCCTTGATCTTAGGAACCGTGATTTTCAAGACGCCATCGGCATATGAGGCGTTGATATCCGTTTCCTTCACATGCTCTGGCAATGTAAACGAACGGCTGAACGAATCGAACGAATATTCCTGGCGGCTATAACCGTTCTTTTCGTCTTTCTTTTCCTCCCGTTTCTCGGCACTCACCGTGAGGGTGTGGTTCTCCACCTCCAGCTTGAAGTCATCCCGTTTCAAGCCGGGGGCCGCCAGCTCCAGCATGAACGCCTTGGGTGTCTCTGAAACGTTTGCGGATGGGACGCTTATCCCCAACCGCCGGTTGAAAAAGCCCAGATCTGAATCGAAGAAATCATGATCCCATAGCGAAGAGATCGGCGACAGCCAGTCCGACATCGCCGATGGCAGACTGCTCTTTTTTCTAACTGTTAAACTCATAACTCGTATTTTTTTGGCTAAGGTATGGCGGCATGGACTGTAGATAAATGACGAAAATCATCGAAGCTTCAGATAATCATCGTTCATTATTTGGCTGGGTTGAGTCACCTTTGGAGTTGGAAATGATAAAATAAGAGGATCATGAAATCAGATGCTGCAATAAGGAAAGCCATACTGGGATTAATCAGATCGGATGAGATGCTCAAGGCAAACGACAATATCCAAGTGGATGTAAACCGGGGCGTGGTGAAGTTGAGCGGTTGCGTGCGGGACACGTCGGAAAAGAGGTCGGCCGAGCGATTGGTCAGTCGGATCAGGGAGGTGAAAGCCGTAGCAATGGATTTGCAGGTGGTGTGCCCAGTAGCTGACAACGACAACCAGATCGCAACGGAGATAGCCGATACGTTTATGTCGGATCCGCGGCTTTCTGGTGAGCGGATCAACGTGACGGTCGATAACGCTTGGGTAACACTGGAGGGTGAGGTAGACGACTATTGCAAAAAGGTTGCCGCCTTCAATGCCGTCAATGATATCCAGCATGTTAAGGGGATATCGATCAGGATCACGGTCAGAACACGAATATAACACCATTAAATAAACGCGATGAAAACAGAAAAGCAAATCATAGAACAAATGCCGGCGAAAGAAAAAATGCTGCAGGCCTGCCTCGCGAAACAACGGCAACTGATCGCCGACTTCAACCGGGGGATTGATGAACTCGCCGGAAGTGGATCGCGCGAGGAGGGGGCGGACCAGCCGGGGCTTGTGGAGGAAGTGGCCCTGCGACGCCGCCAGCTAACCGACCAGTTGTCGTTTGCCAAGGAAGAACTGAAAATCTTGGAGGATATGCTCCCCGGGTGCAACGAAAAGCATGATGTGGTAGGGTTGGGTAGCACAGTGGTAACGGACAATGGGATTTTCTATGTGTCGGTCAGCATCGAGCGATTTCACGCAGAGGGGATGCCGATTTTCGGGGTTTCCCTGAAAAGTCCGCTATATAGCGCGATGTCCGGCAAAAGAAAAGGCGAATCTTTTGCCTTTGGCCCGCAAACCTATCGGATTATGGACGTGTATTAAATGGAGCAACCATGCTGTTGAAATTCCTATTTATTAGTTTATGCCATGCCCTTACCGGGTGCGCGGAGCAGCGGGTTGCTGATATCCCGTTGTCGCCGAGGGCAGAAACAGATTCCGTAAAACGGATGCATGTCATTGTACCCCGGGATATCAAGGTGGCCGCGTATTTCCCCTTTTTGGATAGCCTGTTATCCGCTTGTAACGATACGCTGGATTACGTGATCAGCGAGCACCAACTGATTAACTGCAACTCCTGGATTATTGATACACTGGCCAGTCTCGACTATTATAAACAACTGGAGCTCGGTAGGTTCATTTATGACCAACGGGAGATGACTGTATTCCATAAGGGCGACACCCTATGGATACCGGACCGGTCGGCAGCGACAGACGTGCAGGCACGCTTGGATCATACCGTAATCGATGTAAATATCCCCGAATTCAAACTTCGGATCACCGAGTACGACCGTGTGAAATATACGTTCCCTGTACGTGTTGGCCGCAATGCCAAGCGCTACCTGGCCACCGCGGGCAGAACTGTAGATCTGCGTACGCCGATCGGCGAGGGGGAAATTGTACGTATCGAGCGCAACCCGTGGTTTGTGGATCCGGTGAGCGGCCGCAGGTACACTACTACCCGAAGAGACGATGGCCAACGGACCACCATGCCACAGATACCGTGGATCGAACCCATGATTAACGGAATACGCCAAGGTGCGCTGATCCATCCTACCTCCAATCCGGAAACACTGGGCAAAGCCTATTCAAATGGTTGCGTGGGGACGGCTGAAGGCGATGCATGGTACGTCTACTATCATGCACCCGTAGGCACGGAAGTCCGCTTCCGTTATGACCTGAAAGTAAAACAGGCGCAGGACACGCTGATTTTTGAAGATATCTATCGGTTGAACCAAGCACATGATTAACGTAAAAAAAGAAGGTGTTTTGCTTGAAAAAAGCGCCCTGGGTTTTGAGCATGTCGCGGTCATCAACCCGGCGGTATGGCAGTCGGGAGACGATGTACACCTGCTCTATAGGGCGGTCCGAAGGGGGAACTTCTCCACCATCGGCTACTGCCGGCTGCACGGCCCGCTTGATGTGGTGCAGCGCGATGCGGTACCGCTCATCATACCACAGCATCCTTATGAAAGCCAAGGCATGGAAGATCCCCGCGTAGTTAAGATAGCAGACACTTATTATCTCTCATACACGGCTTATGACGGCATTAACGCCCTGGGCGCATTGGCGGTTTCGAATGACCTCCGGAATTTCGAGAAAAAAGGGATCATCGTGCCCCAATTGTGCTTTAAGCGGTTTGGTGAACTGGTGCAAAGCGGTCTTAAAATAAACGAAAAGTACTTCAGGGAATACCGTGAATACATCGTCCGCGGCTTGCCGGCGGATACCATGAATGTATGGGATAAGAACATTGTCTTCTTTCCTGAACGAATTGATGGAAACCTGGCTTTTCTTCACCGGATCCGTCCGGGTATTCAGCTTGTGCTCGCAAAGGATATCCCCCGAGACCTGACCCCTGAGTTTTGGGAACAATACCTGCTCCATTTTTCAGACCAAGTTGTAATGGAACCCCTCTACCCCCATGAATCCAGTTATATCGGCGGCGGATGCCCTCCGTTGCTTACGGATGAAGGGTGGCTGTTGATCTACCACGGTGTGCACGACGGCCCGGAAGGATATGTCTACCATGCATGTGCAGCTTTGCTCGATAGGGATAACCCCCGTCGCGAAATTGCCCGTCTTCCTCACCCGCTTTTTTCTCCGGAAGCGGAATGGGAAAAAAATGGCTATGTGAAGAACGTGGTATTCCCTACCGGCACTGCAGTATTCGGTGACCGGCTCTATATTTATTACGGCGCCGCGGATAGCCGGGTGGCGGTTGCGTCGCTGAGCATGAAGGAACTTCTGGGCGCGTTGTTGAAATCAAAAATTAACCGTTAATAATTGCTGACATGAACGATCAAATCGTATTCATCACCTCCTACCCGCCCCGCGAGTGCGGTATAGCGACTTATTGCAAGGATCTGATCGATTCGCTGCAACGATATGCCGGCAAATCATTTGAACCCGTAATCTGTGCATTGGACCCCGATGGCGGTGGCATCGCCTACGGGCCAGATGTCCGGTATGTGCTGCGTGCATCGTCGCAGGAAGCGTATGCGGACATTGCCCGGGAAATCAATGGTAATCCAGCGATAACGGGCGTGTTTGTGCAGCACGAATTCGGACTGTTCGGCGGGGATTACGGCGATAACCTCATGCTGTTGCTTTACCGCCTAGAGAAGCCGGTGGTCATCACCTTCCATTCGGTATTACCATCGCCTAACGCCGCGCTCAAGAAAACGGTCTGCGCAATTACAAACGCGGTGGATGCCATCATTGTGATGACTAACCATTCTGCGGAGATCCTGGTCGAATACTATGACGTAGCGCCCCGGAAAATAACCGTTATACCGCATGGCATCCATACCCTACCAAACGTTGAGACCAAGCAACAGCTGCGGAAGCGATACGGATTGTCCCAAGATGCACATATACTGACCACTTTTGGGCTGCTGGGGCAGGGGAAAAGTATCGAAACCGCCCTTCAGGCCCTCCCTCCAGTAATTGCACGCTTTCCCGACACCCAGTACCTGGTCATCGGAGAAACCCACCCGGAAGTTATTAAGCGCGAAGGGGAAGCTTATCGCAATACCCTGAAGTCGATTGTTCGCGAATTGAAACTGGAGGCGCATGTCCGTTTCATTGATCGGTATATGCCGACTGGAGAATTGCTTGAATACCTTTCGCTGTCCGATCTTTATCTTTTTACCTCCAAAGACCCCAACCAAGCCGTCAGCGGCACGTTTGCCTATGCCCTGAGCTGCGGGTGTCCGGTGATTTCCACGCGTATTCCCCACGCAAAGGAAGTACTTACCGAGGACATCGGCACGCTCGTGGGCTTTGAGCAACCCAGACAATTTACTGCCGCAATCACCGAGCTGCTTGCAATGCCGTTGATCCGTCAGCGGATGGGGAAATTGGCACTGCAGTTGATGGCGCCGTCGGCGTGGCGCCACGTGGCCATTGCCCATGCCAACATGCTGACGAAAAAGGGAATTCTTTCCGAAGGACCGTCGGCTCACCTTTTCCGTCGGTTAAGAGACGGTACAAATTCTTTACGGAGCAGGGTCGTCCGGGAAAGGGCCGAAGATACGGTATAACACACAACCGACAATTTTATGAAAACAATCCTAGTGCTTACCGATTTTTCAGATGAGGCCGACAATGCGGCTATGTATGCGGTAGGCCTTGCTATGAACATCAATGCCGATATCGCATTGTGTCATACGTTTGCATTACCGGAACAATCTCCTGCAGCAGCTCGTATAGCGTGGTCGATCGAAGACTATTTTTCCTTGAAACAGCAGTCTTTGGCATCACTTTCGGCACTTGCCGACCGGATAACACATGCTGTTCGGCCGGATGCAACAAGATTTTTCCCGAAAATAAAGTGCATCAGTGAAGTGGGTGATCTGGCGGATGTCGTTCAGAACAACATCATGGCTAACCGGGATATCGCCATGATCATAATGGGTATGCACGGGGCCGGTAAAGCAGTTCAGCTCTTTCTGGGAAGCAACGTCCTGAAAGTGCTTGAGTTGGGCCTCTGCCCCGTTATGGTCGTGCCGGAGCGTGAGGATTACCGAAACCCCACCAAAGTAATCTTTGCTACGGATCTCGATAAAGCCCATATGGAAGTGCTCCGTTCGCTGAGTAGCCTGTGCACGCATTTCGACGCGCAGATCTCATTGGTATATGTGTCGAATGAAAACGGATTTCATGAACACCACTCAGATGTCTCCCAGCAATTCCTGACCAAAGCGTCCACCAATATTGGATATCCTAAGCTATATTACCGGCGTGTCAAAGGCCGCTCCGTATCGGACACCTTGCATAGGTTGAGCAAGAACCCGTCATGTGATTTTTTCACCATCGTGTATAGTAAGCATGGCTTCTGGGATCGGTTAATAAAAGGCAGTATTACCCAAAAACTGATGAATAAAATGGAAGTACCCATGCTTATTTATTCCCAAGCAATGGAGAAGTTTCCGGTATTTTGATAGGCTGTTAAAAATCACAGGTAGACATGACGATTGTCATCGGGATCCAAGCTGAACACGACATAGCTTAGCGGTAAATATTTATAAACATTTAAACAAAAAAAGCGATGAAAACCAATGAACAATTGCAGCGCGATGTAATCGATGAACTGAAGTGGGATCCATTGATCTCGGCTTCCGAAATCGGTGTTTCCGCAAAGGAAGGGGTGGTTACACTCAGCGGATATGTGGATAGTTTTTCAAAAAAATACGCAGCCGAAAAAGCGGCGAAGCGGGTTAACGGCGTGCAGGCGGTTGCCGAGGACATTGAGGTCCGGTTAACCAATGGACTCGCTCGCCATGATGACACCGCAATAGCAGCAACCATCCTGAACGCCTTCAAATGGAATAGTCTGGTGCCTGAGTCCCAACTAAAAATAAAAGTCGACGATAGCTGGGTGACACTAGAAGGCACTGTTGATTGGCAATTCCAAAAAGATGCAGCGTACAAAGCCGTAAGGGATATCTCGGGCATTCGAGGCGTAAGTAACCTGATTAACTTAAAACCCCAATTGGAAAAAACCGACATTGAAAGAACCATTAGACAAGCACTCCAGCGTAGGGCCAACGTCAATGCCGATAACATCCGCGTCCGTACCGAGGGAGGAAAGGTGATACTGAGCGGCAAAGCAAGTACTTGGTACGAGCGGCAAGAAGTTGAAAAAGCTGTGTGGGCTTCTCCCGGCGTCACTGAGGTGGATGACAATATATCCATTTCTGTATAAGCCAACAACCGTGAAGTGTTTTGAATGGCAGGCAGCCAGAGGCAGTATCCCTGGCTGCCTTTCCTTTATTTTCTGCATTCTTACGTTGTGTATACGGCTTTCACACGGTGAACTTCCGTTCGGTTGCACCCCATACCCAACCCAATCGAATAATCCGTAACTTTAACGTGCCATTACAATCAGCAGTATGCCCTATCATATCCCCGGCCACCTGAAAGGCCTTACCGACAGTGAAGTAGCCGCTTCCCGGAAGCAATACGGCTATAACCGGTTAGATGCCGCGCCAAAAAGCTCCTGGCGGTCGCTGCTCATCGATATCTTGAAAGAACCGATGCTGATCCTGCTCGGTGTCATCTCACTCATCTACGTGGTTGTGGGCGATTACGGCGAAGCGGCGTTTATGTTTGCGGCCATCGTTGCCGTTTCTGCCGTTTCTTTCTATCAGGATAACCGCAGCAAAAAAACACTGGAAGCGCTGGAAAAGCTCAATGAACCGCTGAGCCGGGTAATCCGGAATTCGACTGTCGTTGACATCCCCACCCACGAGATTGCCGTGGGCGATCTCTGTATCACCGAAGAAGGAAAAATCATCAATGCCGATGGGCGCATTGTACACAGCAACGATTTCTCCGTCAATGAAGCTTCGCTTACCGGCGAGAGTTTCTCGGTATTCAAGGACAGCCGGTCGGAAGATAACAGGGTATACAGCGGTACGCTTACCGTTTCCGGGCTGGCTGTTTTCAAGGTAACGGAAATCGGAAAAGAAACCCGCGTCGGCAAGATCGGCGAATCGCTGCTGACCATAAAAGCGCAACCCTCTCCCCTACAGATCCAGATCACCCGATTCGTAAAAACGATGGCCATCATCGGTATTATCATTTTCCTGATGGTCTGCCTCTTCAGGTATTATCAAACCGGAGACTTCATTGCGAGCCTGCTCAACGGTCTTACGCTGGCCATGTCGGTACTACCCGAAGAAATCCCAGTAGCATTTACCACCTTCATGGCTTTGGGTGCCTGGAGACTGATGCAGCAGGGCATCATCATCAAGCGAAGCAGCATCGTGGAGACGTTGGGTAGCACCACGGTTATCTGCACCGACAAAACAGGCACGATTACCGAGAATTCTATGCAATTGATTAGTCTGTATGATTTCCAAGCTGATAAGACGTATGACAACCAATCCTTTAACGATCCAAACCTGTCGACTCTCATCAGCTATGCCATGTGGAGCAGTGAACCGGCTCCTTTTGACCCCATGGAGAAAACACTACACAGCGTATATGAACAAACGCAACTAAACGACCTGCGGGGCTCCTACCACATGTTCCATGAATATCCCCTCGAAGGGAAACCCCCGATGATGACGCACCTTTTTGGGGATGCCAGCGGAGACCGCATCATTGCCGCCAAAGGTGCCCCTGAAGCCATCCTCAACGTATCCCGGCTTTCAGCTGGTCAAAAAGAGCGGGTGAGAGACCGGATCAAAGGATTCGCGCAGCAGGGATATCGCATACTGGCTGTAGCCACATCACGGTTTGAAGGGGATAATTTTCCGGAAAAACAGAAGGATTTCCCGTTTGAACTCCTCGGGCTGACCGTCTTTTACGACCCACCCAAGAAAGGCATCAAAGACGTGTTCCAGCGGATTTATGATGCCGGGATCACCGTCAAAGTCATCACGGGTGATAACGCAGACACTACGAATGCAATCGCAGCTCAGGCTGGCATTACCAATAACGCTCCGACAGTAAATGGCAGTGATATAGTCAACCATTCCGAAGAAGAATTGATAGAGCTATCGGCGCGTACCACACTGTTTACACGGATGTTTCCCGAAGCCAAGCTGGCCGTAATAAATGCACTTAAAAAACGGGGCGAAGTGGTGGCAATGTTGGGTGATGGGGTGAACGACGGTCCGGCCCTAAAAGCCGCCCATATTGGGGTGGCTATGGGCAACAAAGGGACGGAGATCGCCAAATCAGCTGCCGCCCTAGTAATAACCAACGATGACCTGGACAAATTGATTACCGGCATTGCAGCGGGAAGGCGGATTTACGCCAACATCAAAAAAGCCATCCAATATATCATTTCCATCCACATACCCATCATCTTAACGGTATCCCTTCCCCTATTTCTGGGCTGGATATTCCCGCAGATCTTCACACCTGTCCACGTGATTTTCCTAGAGCTGGTCATGGGACCAACCTGCTCTATCGTTTATGAAAATGAACCCATGGAACGGGACACCATGCAGCGGCCGCCGCGGATTATGACCGACACGTTTTTGAACGGAGGCGAACTGGTCATCAGCGTTATCCAGGGGTTGGCGATTACTGCCGGTGTGTTATTTGCCTACCAGCTAACCGCCCAGACTGGCGGAAGCGAAGAAAAAACGAGATCGATGGTATTTACCACACTGATTTTCGCAAATATCCTACTGAGTTTCGTCAACCGCTCGTTCTTCTACAGCATTTTCGAGCGCTTCACGCGTCGGAATCCCTTGCTCATCGGTATCACGATGCTAGTGTTGGTCATACTCTTTGCCATCTTATACGTGGAGCCGCTATCCCGATTCTTTGAAGTAACTCCGCTTCGTGTAGCCGAATTGGGGATTTGTATAGCCATTGCGATGGTGTCCGTATTATGGTTTGAGATTTACAAATTGCTAAAAAGATTCAAATAAGGCTGCCTATGCTACCTTATGATCCCGTTTAATTATCTCATTGATATTTGTAAGCAGCTTCCATTCGTTAACGTTTGTTAAAATAAGTTGGTAGGTCAGCTACATTCCGTAAAATATCAGAATGGTCGTTAATCACCTTTTTGAAACCTAGCTCCTTAAGGTGTTATGATGAGCCTTATTATTGTGTCAAAAGGTATTAACGCCCTGTACTTGACTTAACTTAAGAATCCTGAATTGTCGGCACAATTTATCGTAACAAAAAATAGCCTGCTTCCGGCCTGGAAACACGCCAATTGAATAAGGCGCTTAATCGAGATGATTCCTTGCGTTGAATATGGCTTCGCAATCCTCCAGAAAGTTCGACATCTGTAAAGTTCCCTCTACATAGGGAAACACCATACCATGGTAGTTTCCCTTTTTTATGCCAATAAAAGCCTGTAGCCCAGACTATTACTAGTTAGCCAAAGCCAGTTCGACAATCACTACAACACTCCTTATACTTTTATCCCAATCAGTCTAAAAAGTTATATTATCAGTGACCTGATGATGTTTTTAGGGTGTTCGACATCTCCTTTGGGATATAGGCGTCTTGTACAGGCTCTCTCTTTCCGTAATTCTTTGCTATTAGATAGAGAAAATCCAAGATAACACCGGCTTCCTGTTCGTCAACTTCAATACCATTCTTAGAAAGAATTGAAATTGTCCGTTTAACCGAAACCTTTCTTTCTACAAAGTTCATTCTAATAATTTAAACCCTTATTTCAATACCAGTATTTTTGATAATGCACTGCTAAGTTCCAAAGAAAGCTCACCCGTTACGAAATTCACCTTTGCTGGCGGAATGAATTTAAGAAGGTATTTTTTATCTGCCGTATCAAATAGTTCGTATCCCCTGAAAATTTCTAATAAGGAGCCGCCGTAATCCAACTGGCGTTGCAGGTCAATGCCTTTAAGCTTTTCGATATTATTACCTAGTTCTATTTTTAGGCGAGCACAACTTGCCAAGTATTCCTTTTTGAATTCGCTATAGTCGTCAAACTTCAACATATCCTCAACAAATAGTTTTCTGGCCTTGGAAAGTGCTAATTGTTGCCTAGCTAATTGCCTCAGGATACCAGCTCTTTCGTTGAGACAAGCAGTCTTACTCGTATTTAGATTAGCATCATCCAAAATATAATTAAAAAGTTGGACCGCCAACTTCGAAAGCTTAAGCTGTCGAAGTTGGCTTTCATAACTGTAGTTTAGCAAAAAAGCATTGGTTCTGGTTCTACATCTTCCTCGACAATGGTAATAAGGATACCTATATCTCGACCCTCTGGAAAAGCTACCGCAAATCCTTTTACCACAAAGCGGACAAGTCAAAAAACCTGTAAGAAAAAAAGCAGCTTTTAGCTCTTCGGACCTTTTTGACCCCCTTACTTTTGTATTTATAATATCCTGTACCCGATAAAAAATAGACGTGGATATGAGGGGTTGATGGTTCCCTTTCACCATCTCCTTTTCGTTATCACCTAACACTACCGGAATCAGACCGCAATAGACCGGATTACGGATAAGCTTGGAAAAATTGGATGATGAACAGTGAAAGCCCTGTGTGGCGGCCATCCTTCTTATCTCTGTCATTTTGTAGATGTTTTTTGCAAGCTGAAGGAATATCCATTTGATAATGCCAGCTTCAGGCTGCTTTGGAGCGATATATTTTTTTCCGTCCATTGTTGTAAGATTTACATATCCTACTGGCGCTTTGTTAGGATGTCTCCCCATTTGCCTTGCCCTACGCATTCCATTTGCGGTATTCATTGCACGCCTGCTATTTTCCGCCTCCGGGACCGATAGATAAACGGCAAGCATCACCGAACTCTCCGGAATATCCAGATCAACCGGCTGGTCAATAGCCATCACTTTGGCATGGTATTTCCTTAATATTCCTATCATCTCATATGCGTATTGTATGTTACGGCTGAACCGATCCCATTTGATAAATAGGATATTCTTCTCTTCCCTGCCACGCTCCTTTTTAATTACGGAAATTAGCTTCTTCCACTCAGGCCGGTTGAAGTTCTTTGCGGAAAAATCCTCACGATAAATCCCTTTAACAAGAATATTGTTGGATTCACAGTATTTCAACAATCGGTCTTCCTGTTCCGGCAAAGAATAACCTTTCCTCTTTTGTTCGTCAGTGTTGCCTCGCACGTATAAATAAGCTGATTTCATAAGACGGGAAATATTAAGTTCAGTTATCTAACAAATAACGACTGGGAAAAGGTTTAAGATAATTTACCCACCAAAATATCAATATGTCTTAAGAGATTTTCTAGCAATGCAGATAGGCAAAACTGAACGGGCGGATGAAAAGGATGGCGGTTCGGGGAAAGCCGTTTAAGTCTGAGAATTCGGATCTAAGGGGTATTTTGCCAAAGGATTATGAAAAATACTCGCGACGCCCGACCATGGTTCACAAAAGTTCTCATCGATGGTTAGTTCTGCCATCTGAGGCACCTGTCCGGCGGTGACTTTTTACAGGTCGAAATCTTTTGTAACGCCCCCAGTAACTTTACCTTCCCGTGGCCAATTCGGACCAACTCCTTTACGTTGGTTTGTACCAACATATTTTCAAATAGACCATCAATCGGCAGGTTAACCGATTAACTTTGCGGCGCTCAATATTAATTAGCTATCAATATCATCTTGGACAGAGAATGAAGAAAATATACCTACTGCTCGCCTGCGTACTGGTTTTACTGACCGGAGAGATTACCGCACAAACGGGGTCCCTCAAAGGTGTCGCCTTCGATAAAGCGGCTGAAAGCCCATTAGCTTTTGTCAGCGTGTCGTTGCATCTTGCCAAAGATTCTTCCCTGGTTAACGGCCAGCTTTCCGATGCTGATGGCAGCTTTTTATTTGATAAGGTGAAGCCGGGTAATTACTTCGTGCGCCTGCAATTTTTAGGCTACGAGACGGCTGAATCATTGCGCGTCGCGGTTGCCGATAAACAAGCCGTCGATTTAGGCCAGATCGCGCTCAACGTGAACCCGCAATTCTTAAATGAAGTGCAGGTAACGGGTCGGCAGCTGCAAAGCGCGAACAAGATCGATAAGCAGGTTTACCGGGCGGAGCAATTCGAGGCCGCCAAAGGAGGTACGGCCATCGATGTGATTCGTAATATGCCGTCGGTTTCGGTAGACGGTCAGGGCCAGATCACCATGCGGGGTGCCCAGGGATTCCTTTTGCTGGTCAACGGGAAACCCGTACAGACCGATGCCGCCACATTCCTTAGCCAGCTTCCGGCAAATCAGGTTGAAAACATCGAATTGATTACCTCGCCCTCGGCCAAGTATGATCCGGACGGCAGGGGCGGAATCATCAACGTGACTACAAAAAAGGGGGCGGATGATGGGTTTGCGCTCATCACCAATATCCAGGGGGGGCTACCATCCACCAATGACTACGGCAATGCCGAAAGGCAGCAACGCTACGGCGCTGATGTAACGGCAAACTTCCGGAAAGGCAAATGGGATGTTTCGGCTGGGGCCAACTACCTCCGCAACGACAACGCCGGTCTCCGCGACGGGGATGTCTTTACCATCATCGGTAACCGGAAAACGTCGTTTCCCTCCTATGGTGAGCGCAGCTTTGATAAATACAACTACGGCGGCCGGTTCAACGTCATCTTCACGCCGAACACCCGCAACCAGCTATCAGCCGGCTTCTTCGCCGGCCATAAATTCCAGGATCGGGTTGCGGATATTGATTATGACAACGTCACGACCGAGGTCGGCACCGGTACTGTCATTGGACGGCACCGGTATTTCAACGCCAACCTGCAAAACAAACAGGGCGATTTCATCCTGGGAAATCTCGATTACAGCCATACCTTTTCAAGTGGTACCAAGCTTAGTTTTTCTGCGTTGTATGAACACGCCGGCCTGAATGGCTCGACGCTTAACCGGAACATCGTGGGCGCGGATACCATACAGAATACGGAGAGCACGTACCGGAATCCGCTGGATGGATTCCGCGGAAAGGTTGACCTTGCTATGCCTGTTGGACAGGGGACACTGGAAAGCGGCTACCAGTACCGGTTGGATATGCAGGATGGCCGATTCGTATATTCGGTAAAGGAAACCGGTGAAACGGATTTCACGACTGTACCGGAGTTTACGGGCGATGTGAAGGCAATCAATCAGATCCATTCGGTCTATACCCAGTATTCGGGCAAGTCCGATAGACTGGAGTATGTAGGCGGCTTACGTTATGAATATGCCAACCGCGATCTGGACGTCAGCTCCATCGATGATGATAATTACCTGCTGGCATTGCACAACTTGTTTCCATCTGCAAGCGCGCTGTATAATTTTGATGGCGGATGGAAGGCCAAAGCCGGTATCAGCCGGCGGGTGCAGCGGACCAGCAACTTCGAATTGAACCCCATTCCCGAACGGGAACATTCGGAAACGCTGGAACAAGGCGACGCGAACCTGTTGCCTGAGTTTATCTATCTGGCAGAGCTGGGGATTATCAACGAATTTAAGCAGGGTTCTTTTTTTGCAACCGCCTATTTCCAGGACATCAAAAACCCTATCCAGCGCGTTAACAGCGTATTCGCGGATACCATCCTGAACCGCGTTTTCACCAATGCCGATCGGGCGCGGCGCATCGGCTTTGAACTCGGCACCAATTATACCCCGGCTAAATGGGCGCAGCTGTACCTGGGTGCCAACATGTACCATAGCCGGACAACCGGGGTCGTTCTGGACTATGCCGAAGCCCGTGAAAACCAGGCCTGGGTATACTCCATCAACGGCAATGCCAATTTTCAGTTGACCAGGCAGTTCAGTATCCAGGGCAACGTAAATTACCTGTCTGCCCGGCCGACGGTACAGGGGGAAGATTCGCGTTTCCTTTCGCCCAACCTCTCGTTGAAGCATACCTTTATGGATGGCGCACTGACGGCACTTGTGCAATGGCAGAACATCGGGATGGGTATTTTGCCCAGCAACGAGCAGCGGATCACCACCTGGGCGCCTGACCTCTACACCACGACCAATTACATCTATGAAACCGATGTGATCATGCTCAACCTTTCGTTCAACCTGAATCGGCTAACCCGTCAAATCAAGTTGCCCGCAAGCGAATTCGGAGAGAAGGAGTTCTAAGTCAAATAGGAGCGGCTAAATCCATCCCGCCCCCAACGCAAGCGAAACGGCAATCAGCATAACCGCTACCAGTACCTGGATGGAATTCAGCGTTACTTTCTTCAGTAGCCGGTTTCCGACATACGCGCCAAGGATACCGGCGCCAATGGCACAACCCACCAGCACGAGGTTGTCATGAAGGTCCGATGCGGCAAACCGCGTGGCGTAGACTGATAACCGCGTAAGGTCCACAACCGCCGATACGACCACGGCCGTGCCCACGAACGCTTCTTTGGACAGCCCGGCCTTGATCAGGAAGGCGCTGCGCAGGGCTCCCTGGTTGCCGGAAAGGCCGCCAAAGAAGCCGCTCAACGCACCGCCGAGGGGTAGCTTATCACGGCCGAACGCCAAGCAGTTGAAATAGGGAAACAGCTCAATCAGGGCAAACACGATGAGCAGGATGGCGACGGTGAATTTAACGGGATAAACCTCGAAGACATTGCCACCCAGGCTATAGCAAAACAACAGGGGCAGATTGCTCATCCTTAGCATCAGCCATGCGCCGAAAAAAGCGGCAATAACCGCAGGTACCCCAAAGCGTATGGTCACCCACCGGTCAGCTTGCCTGCCTACCAGCGCCAGCTTGAACAGGTTATTGAAGAAATGGACCACGCCTGTGAGCGCTATGGCCAGGTCTACCGGAAAGAAGACCATGAATACCGGCGTGAGGATGGTGCCCAAGCCAAACCCCGAGAAAAAGGTGAGCACCGCTACAAGGAAAGCGGCCAATGACAGGATCAGGATTTCCATCAGCCACCGATTTTACGATCAACGGACCAGCGCCCGCCACCGCGGATAAGCAGGAAAAGGCTGCCTAACAACATGGCCCAATCAGTACGGCTGCCATGCATCATCGCCCAGAAACCCGCATTGGCAAAGGTATCTGCTTTAGTGGTAGCCATGGCCACCAGCATGATGCAAAGCAGCGAGATGGCGGCAAGTCTGGTAAGCAACCCCAACAGTACCAGCGTACCGCAGGTAATCTCAAAGCTCCCCACAAAAGGTCCCAGGAACTCCGGATTGGGCAGGCCTATTTCGGCGAACCGCCCGGCGCCGAGTGTTTCCCCAAACAGGAACTTCTGTATGCCCTCTGACAGGAATACAACCCCCACCATCAAACGGATAATGAGGGTTGTTGATGACCCGTCTGTTTTCAGTATATTTTTCATCTGTGTGTCTGCTTTTCATAACAAAATTAACACGCACCGACCGAGATCTATGGTGTATTTGAAAATATGATGGTATTAGCGGTATAGTGGCCAACCTATGCCGATTGCCGATATGCTTGGGGGGTGGATCCGATATGCCTCCTGAAGTATTTGATGAAATGCGAATCATCCTTGAAATTCAGGCAGCCCGCGATCTGGCCCACAGTGAGATCCGTGTAAAGCAGCAGGCGCTTAGCCTCGCCCAGTAGGTGCGCGGCCAGTACCGAAGCCGCTGGCTCACCGGTTACTCTGCGACAGACTGCATTCAGGTTCTGGGGGGTCGTATTCAACAAAAGCGCATAATGGGCCACGCTGTTATGAAGCGTGTCGGTATGCCCGAGCAACTCTTCAAAACGCTGATAGATATCCGTCTTGGCCCCGGACTGCTTTTTGGGATAGGGTGCTTGTTGCAACGAAATTCCTAAAAGAGCCTTGAGCAAGCCTTCCCTCACCTCGGCGTTTCCATGAGCCGGTTTTTGACATTCGGCCAGCAACAATCCGAACAGCGCTGCGACGGGGGTGGCGTCTTCCAGGTAAAGGCAGCTATGGCCGCTCATCCGCAACAAGAGCTCCTTCAATGCCTTGTCAACACTGTCGTCGATAAACTGTTTTTTGATAATCAGTACATACCCCTCTGGCTCATCATCAAGTTCCCAATGGTGCACCTGCTCCCTGCGGATAATGAACAATACTGGGGGATTCACAGCATACGACCTGCCGTCAATGGTATGCGAACCGCTGCCCCGTAGTAATAAGACGAATTCAAAATAACTGTTGTGCTTATGCGGATTCGTTTTGCGTACATTTTTCCGGAACTCCGCGATTTTGATGTGCTGGTGCGACTCAGTCTTATCCTTTACGGCAACGTGTCTATGTACAGCTTTCCTCATTGATCGTATTTCCAGTCTAAAATAGACTATTTTCTTGGAAACTTAATAAACCTACTCCTATCACTATGGTAAACAAGATGTTTCGCGAATGATCCGTAGGAATTTATGTGTAATATCGCTTTTTTAGCCACAGGCTTGCCCTCACCAACAGTATCAATATTGGTACTTCCACGAGTGGGCCGATAACGCCCACAAATGCCTGTGGCGAATGGATGCCGAATACCGCGATCGACACGGCTATCGCCAATTCAAAATTATTCCCTGTGGCTGTAAATGCAATGGAAGCGTTTTTGTCATAAGGAACCTTCAATGATTTGTTGACAAAGAAGCTTACGAAAAACATCAGCATGAAATAAATAATCAGCGGTACAGCCACCTTTACAACATCCATTGGTAACTCCAATATCTTGTCTCCCTTCAGGCTGAACATCAATACGATGGTAAATAATAACGCATACAAGGTAACGGGCGATATTTTTGGCACGAATTTCCGATTATACCACTCCATACCCTTTGACTTTACCAATGCATAACGGCTTATAAAGCCTGCGAAGAAAGGAATGCCCAAATATATGAGTACGCTTTCGGTTACCTCTTTCATGGATACGCTTACGTTGAAATCGGCTAACCCCAATTTGTTCGGCAATACGTTGATGAACAGCCAAACAAAGAAACTATAACTTATTATCTGAAAGATACTGTTCAATGCGACCAACAATGCCGTATATTCTCTGTTCCCTTTTGCCAGGTCACTCCAAACGATGACCATTGCGATACACCTTGCCAAACCAATCAGTATCAGACCCGTCATGTAATCGGGTTCGTTCCGTAAGAACAGAACGGCTAAACCGAACATCAATACCGTACCGATAACCCAATTCAGCAATAAGGATATGCCGATTGCCTTGGTGTCTTTAAATGCGCGGGGCAACAAGGAATAGTCCACTTTTGCTAATGGCGGGTACATCATTAAAATCAATCCGATTGCCAACAGAATATTAGTTGTACCTATGGACAAGCTGTCTGTTACATCGGAAATATTGGGAAAGAAATATCCCAATCCTACACCTACCGCCATTGCAAGGAATATCCATAAAGTAAGGTAACGGTCAAGGAACTTTAGTTTCGGCTGCATCAGCTATCTTTTAATCCTCGAAAAAACGTAGCACATTTCCTGCGCTATCTGTAAACTCCTTTCTGCATATACCCGTGCCTGTTCGGACGTACCATCTGAAATCTTGGGGTCTTCAAATGTGATGGGTATCCGCTTTTCCGCACCAGCAATGAATGGGCATCCGCCGTCTGCCTGCGAGCAGGTCATAATAGCGGCAAATGCCGATGAAGGGTTGAAAGGACTATCGTATTTCTTGGAGAACCCGATGATAGGCAATGCATCATGGCTGTATTTAATGGCATATACCGGATTAGCGGTTTCCGCAATCCTGAAAATATTAAAACCTTGGTCGGTCAATGTTTCCGCTACTTTCGGGAATAGTGCCGTTTCTTCCGTACCGCCAGAATAGCAATGTACATTCGGAATATCGAAGTACACACTTGCCACCTGCGCCCATACCTGTGCCAAATGGCTTCTACGTGAATTATGTGTACAGATAAAATTGAGGTTTATGTCTGCTCCGATGCTTGCTTTTTGCTGTACAAAATCAATTAAAGGCTGTAATGTGTCTTTGCGTTCTTTGCTGACATTTTGTAATTGCAATAGCTGTGCTGTTTCTGATATGGCTTGAAACATCTTGATGGCATTTATCGTTTACGGAAGCTGCAAAACACGAAATTCTGAGTAGTATTAAACGGTGTCGTATGGTCAACGGTAATACAGCCCATTTTTTGAAAATGATTTTGAAACAAATCTGTCATAGTCTGTTCTGAATATTGTTTAATCTCTATACCGGTACATTGAGTAGGGCCTTGTTCGGAAAAGGTACCGATTACTAAAATCCCATTTTTGGAAATGGCCTTGGTCGTGGTTTTTAAATAATGATCAATTTCGTTTTGGTCCGTCAAAAAATGAAATGTTGCTCTGTCGTGCCAAAAGTCGTAATGTGCTGTTGGTATAAAGTCGGAGATATCCTTGACAATCCATTTTACTTCATTGGCTTTATCCCCTAATCTTACTTTTGCCCGTTCTATAGCTACGCTTGAAATATCGACCACCGTAATATCTTCGTAGCCCAGCTCAAGCAAATGATCAACAAAAAAACTATCTCCGCCACCAATGTCAATAATTTTAGCTGAGGTTGGCAAATTGAATTGACTGACAAAATTCAGCGAGGTTTCCGGATTGGACTGATACCAACTTACGGTTTCCAAAGGTTTGCTTTCGTAAATATTCTCCCAGTGGGTTTTTCTATTGAAATTTTTCATCTGCTATTATTGTAAATCAGCAACAATTTGAGTTCGGCGTACAGCAAGTGCTGTTCAATTCAGATAACCTTACTTTTTGTTTTTCCGCAGTAATACCGCAGGCATCGCTTGCCAAACAAGCCGTCTGTTTGTTCTTTAAGATGAAATGCTGGCCGTCAAAATCCAAGTCAAATTTGCCAATCGTTTCACCTTGGTATTCTACTTCAATTTCGCCATCCTCAATGCCTAATTTTTCTTCAGATAACCTGATGATGTTCAATAGCTTGGTCGGCTTCAATCTGTGCTCATAGTCGTTGGCGTCCCACAATTGGAAGTTTACCGTTTTCTCTGTACGGATTACACCACCGCAATCAATAAAATGTTTGGTGATTTGCCCTATTTCCGTCACGTGGAAGTGTTCGGGGACAGACGTTCCGTTTGCTAACTGAAATTCAACATTGTCCAGTATTGGCAGGATTTCTTTGATTGTTGATAGTTTCATAAATGTAAGTTGAAAATTTATACTAAATTATATATTGTAATATTACGATGATAAGGGTTAAAAAAATATTATGAACAGCAACCGGTTACTTTTACTTCTTGATTAAAGAATGCGTTAAATTCCGCTTGGATTTGTTTCCACAGTTTTTCATCAATGCAATAGCAAACTGCTTTGCCCTCAATCGTTCCTTGGATAATGCCTATGTTCTTTAGCTCTTTCAAATGCTGTGAAATGGTGGCTTGCGCCAATCCCAATTCATCGACTAAATCATTACAGATACAGGCTTTTTGATTGATGATATACTGAAGAATGGCAACCCTAGCCGGATGCCCTAAGGCTTTAAACAAAGCAGCCAATTTGTTCTGTTCGGCCGTAAATATTTCCGATTTCGTAAGCCCCATAATCTTTCTTTAACATCGCAATATTACGATTATATTTTTAAATAGCAAAGAATAACTTTCTTTATTACAGGAAGGCGCATGTAAGCGTATAAAATGCTTTTAGGTAATTAATGACCTAAATCAACAATAAATTGCTGGAATAAAAATATTTGAATTATCCGAGTAGATTCTTTGCGTTTAATATGGCCTCATAATCCTCCACAAAGTTCGACACTTGTAAAGTTCCCTCTACCACGAAAGAAAGGTTATCAGTTTTACACTGATAACCTTTTCTTTTTTCATTATATCTTTCTAAAAATAAGCGACATACCAGAGTAACAAATTTATTCTAGGGGTTCGATTTTCATCTGTTTTCTTGCTACAACTAACGCTGGACACTCCGGCCGTTATCCTGCCGGTCCTCGTCTGGTTCCCATGGGTTGCTTGGCGGCGAGGCAATGCGTAGGATGTGTTCCTCACCCTCCTTAAAAGCATTACTTGCTTCCAATACCTGCTGCATCATGTCCATATCCGCACCGGTGATGGTGGCGCTGAATTGCTGTGCCCTTTGCAGCATGCGGATAAAATGACCCTGCTGATACGGGGTTCGTCTGAGGAAAAGATAATTTCCTGCAGGTGTATCGGGGTGTCCTTGTCCATCGCTGTCCTGTTACAAATTTTTCAAGCTTACGACCTGCATTTCCAGTGAACGCACAAGTTTTTCAAGGCAATCACACTATATTGTACAAGCTTTTCAAGCTAATTCAATAAATATATAAATTTTTCAAGACAGCAACCTAAATACGCCGGAGCTGGGACTTTTAAATGCCCCCTGCCTTGTTGCTGGTTGATTTGGGCGTGCCCACAAATTTTTGGCAGCAAATTTCTCTTATTGCCGTATATTTGTATTGACATGCAGAAAAGGGGGATCAATATCAATCAGTTTATGGGTTACTTCGCCAATCACAGGCAACCGATTTCATAGGACGAGATATCCGATATGGATCAATTTCTCCGTAATCATAAATTCAGTGGATAAAAATCATCCGTGATCTCAAAAAAAGCCTGCATGTTCATTATCGGTTCTTATCGGCTCATATCGGCTCACTTAGGTGCCTAAGAATTTGTTTTTTAGCTTCTACAAAATAAGCTAAGGAAACATTTGCTGGCTGCACATTTTTTTCAGGGCTAATTCGCCTGTTTTTACAAACTTCTCGGATTAGTTAAATTTTAGAAGTTTAGTGATTGACCTGTTGGAACAAATTCTTCGCGTCCAAAACAGCCTTATAGTCCTCCAAAAGGCTCGACATTCGACAACTTGTCCCTACCAGCAAGCCGGTCAAGGAATTGATCGGCTTTTTTCGTTAAACCAGTTTTGGGTCAGTCGCTATTACCCATCAAATGTAGACCACGTCCATACGATATCAAAATCGGAATAAGAAAATAGTGGTTTTTGGGGATAGGCCGAGTCCTCCTTTTTGAAGAAATTTGTCTCAGTATAACCAGGTCGCTATGAACATTGTTGCCTATGCTTAAAATTATGATTTTACTTTGGGCGATCCATGCCGGCACCACGGTAGATTGAAGGCAGCGAGCTAAGCACTTGAGTATTATTTTAAACCATCATGAAGAGAACTATTTCAACCCACATTCACCGCACCATCGTTATGCTGTTCGCATGCACGCTACTGATTTCGTGTGATCGTCAGACCCGTATCACAAAAGATTTTGTTTGGGATGAAGATGTAAAGGCACGTACCGGAAGAAGTCTACATGCCTGGCTTAAGAAGGCCCCGTTCGACAATGAATTTGGTAAGGGTGACGGGAATAATATGGTCTTCACCAATGCGGAGCAGGTGTTCCCTTTTATGGGTCGTTATTATAACGCCGTAGAAGAACTCACCCGGGACCATAGCACTGATACCGTCATCTTTCAAGATACGAAAATCCTGTTTCGGGATTCCGTTTTTATTCCTGCCGATTATCCTTCTTATCCTGTTTTTTATCGTGGTAAGCTTCAACACGTAACGTTCTCCCCAGCGCTCCATCAACTGGGATCTTGGAGGTGTTTCCCTGAAATTTAATTTTGATTTTAGCTACAGTTCCTTAAATTAGCCTACAAAACATCCGTATTTAGTTAACTTATCATAAATCAAAATCAGTAAAACCATGGGAAAATTTGTCATCTCAACACGCAAGAACGGAGAATTTCAATTCAACCTGAAGGCCGGCAACGGCGAAATTATTCTAACCAGCGAGGGGTACACCACCAAAGCTTCCTGCCTTAACGGTATCGAGTCGGTAAAGAAAAACAGTACTGACGACGGTCGCTACGACCGGAAAGAGGCCAAAAACGGAAAATCCTTCTTCAACCTCAAAGCCGGCAACGGCCAAATTATCGGGTCGAGTGAAATGTACGAATCTGCGTCGGGCCGCGACAAAGGAATCGAGTCGGTGAAAAGGAATGCCCCCGACGCGTCGACGGACGACCAATCTGAATAAACACCAAAAGGCGGATCGGAATGAAATCGTTTCTTCCAATCCGCTTTTTTTCCTAACTTGCCACCCTAATCACATAGCTATGAGCGAGGCAGCAACAACAGCAATCCGGGTGGAGCAAACGCGACAGTCAAGACTGCCGCAAGTGGATTTCAACAACCTAAAATTCGGTCAAATTTTTTCAGACCACATGTTGGTGGCAAATTACGCCAACGGCCAGTGGCAAGACGCGGATATCGTGCCTTACGGCGATCTGACGCTGAGTCCGGCCACATCGGCCATCCATTATGGCCAGTCCATTTTTGAAGGCTTGAAAGCCTACAAATTTGCCGATGGCACGGTGAGCACCTTCAGGCCCGACAAAAACCTCGAACGGTTCAATAAATCGGCCGCGCGACTGGAAATGCCGGAGCTGCCGGAAGAACTGTTCGTCGGCGGTATTAAAGCGTTGCTCGACGTCGACCGCGATTGGGTACCCCAACTCGAGGGTTCTTCGCTATACATCCGCCCCTTTATGTTTGCTACAGAGGCCGCCTTAGGGGTACACCCTTCGGACTCCTATAAATTTATCGTAATCACCGGGCCGGTAGGGGCGTACTACAACAAGCCGCTACGCCTGAAAATCGAAACGCATTACACGCGGGCTGCTTCCGGTGGTGTTGGTTTTTCGAAAAATGCGGGCAACTACGCCTTGTCACTCCACCCCACCCGCCTGGCCCAGGCCGAAGGCTTTGACCAGCTGATGTGGACAGACGCCAACGAACACAAATACATTGAAGAGGCCGGCACGGCCAACTTGCTGTTCCGGGTAGGCGATACCATCATTACGCCATCGGCAGAAACGATACTGCACGGCATCACCCGCCGTTCCATCATCGAAATCGCCCGGCACTGGGGTTACCAGGCCGAAGAGCGTAAAGTATCTGTACAGGAATTGATCGATGGCATCGAAAATGGCAGCGTCACCGAAGCGTTTGCCGCTGGCACCGCAGCCACCCTTACACCGATTTCCGAAATCGGCTTCGAAGGTAAGGTATATACGTTACCCGACCCCGCGCAACGCGAGTTTTCAAACCGGGTACTCCAATACCTCAACGACCTCCGCTACGGTCGCATCGATGATGAATTCGGGTGGAACGTCATTGTAGGCTAATTCGCGAAGAAATATAGGCAATCATCCCGGCTATGTCGTCGGGTGCGAACCATACCGTGGTCTTATCCTTTCGGAACCACGTGAGCTGGCGTTTCGCGTATCGCCGCGTGTTCTGCTTGATCTTATCCACGGCATCTTCCAATGTGCACTTCCCGTCCAGATAGTCGAATAATTCGGCATAACCCACGGTCTTTAATGGCGGCTTTTCACGGTGCGGCAATAACGATTCCACCTCGTTCAGCAATCCGGCCGCCATCATCGCATCCACCCGGGAGTTGATGCGTTGGTACAACAGCTCCCGATCGGTATCCAATCCAATATTAACCACATCAAACGGGCGCTCCGCGGCCTGTCCATGCCGGAGATGGGAGAACGGCGTACCCGTACTTTCGTACACCTCCAGTGCACGGATCACCCGCTGCGGATTCTGGTTGTCCATATCATCGAAATATGCCGGATCCACCTGCTGCAGCAAGCGTTGGAGCGGCTCCAACCCCTGTTCCCGGTAAAGGGTATTCAGGCGGTCGCGCACACCCGGCAGTGCCTTCGGCAAATCGTCCAGCCCCTGGCAAACCGCGCGGACGAACAACCCCGAACCACCCACCAGGATCACCACATCATGATGCAAAAACAACTTCTCGAGCAGCGCCAGCGCATCGCGCTCGAAGTCGCCCGCCGAATAGTCTTCCGTAATGTGGTGGGAGTTAATAAAATGGTGGGGCGCCGCAGCCAGCTCATCGTCGCTAGGCTTGGCCGTGCCAATGGTCATTTCCCGATAAAACTGGCGCGAATCAGCGGAAAGGATGGCGGTTTGAAAATGCTGGGCAAGCGGTATACCCACGGCCGTTTTCCCTACTGCGGTGGGGCCAACCACGCACACCAATGTCTTCGCCGAAGCCATTAATATTCTTCCTCATACCCCTCATTCCCATCCTCTTTTCCGCCCTCCTGCTCTTCTTCATCCAGCATATCCAAATCTTCCTCCTCGTTGATGCCGTATTCCGTCTCGCCCAGGAAATCGTATGCATCGTCTTCCTTCTTCGCGGCCGCATCATCAGCAACAACCTTGGCACCGGGCAATTTCGGAACCTGCCCGGTACTTTTGAACAGTGCGGGATAAACCTTGCCTTCCTCCTCTTTCAATATCTTGATCAGTTGCACGTGGAAATCAAGCGGGCGGCCAAGGTTATATACATAATAGAATTTCTGATGGGGGTCGTTCACGAACTTGTTCAATTTCGAGTCTTCCATCAATGCCACGCCTTGCCCTTTTTTCAATTCACTGGGCAAATAGGCGATTTCCGTTCCCTTTTTCCACCGGTCGTTACTTACGTAGAATGAAGACGACAACTCGGGATCGTAGCCCGTAGTGGCATGCAGTGCCTTATGGAGGTCTAAAAAGGTATGCTTCGGCAGCACATCGATTTCGCGGGTCACGTCATCGTAATCTTCAAATGAAACTCTAAAACGATAGATAGCCATAATACTTCCTTTCAGTTTGTTTTACCTGAACTGGTACAAATATCTAAAATATCTAAAAATATCCCTACACTTCCACCTTTGGTTTCAACCCCAGCGTTTTCCCTTTATCCAGCATAAATTGATAAGCTTCCTCCCTGCTATTGGGAATATCGCCTTCCAATATCGCTTCGCGGATCGCATTCTTAATGGTTCCTACCATTTTCCCGGGTTTTAGTCCGAACGCGTCCATCACATCCTGGCCCGTTACGGGAGGTTGCCAATTGCGGATCTGATCCCGCTCTTCCACATCTTTCAGCTTTTGCTTAACGAGCTCAAAATTTTGCCGGTATTTCTTCTTTTTATAGTCGTTTTTGGTGGTTACGTCGGCATGGCACAGCAGCATCAGGCTATCGGTGTCGTTTCCCGCCTCAAACAGCAACCGCCTCACCGCCGAATCGGTCACCGTATCCTGCGCTAATACAATAGGACGCAGGTGCAGGGCGACCATCTTCTGCACAAAACGCATCTTTTCGTTGAGCGGTAACTTGAGTTCAGCAAAGAGCTTTGGCACCATACGGGCCCCTTTATCCTCGTGGCCGTGGAACGTCCACCCGTGCCGTTTATCAAAGCGTTTGGTAGCCGGCTTCGCAATATCATGCATAATCGCAGCCCACCGGAGCCACAGGTCGTCACTAAGCTCGGCCACATTATCCAGCACCTCCAACGTGTGGTAAAAATTATCCTTATGGCCTTTTCCGTTGATGACCTCCACACCATAGAGGTTGGCCATGGCAGGGAAGACAAGCTGCAGCAGACCTACGTCAAACAGGTATTTGAAACCGATGGAAGGTTTCTCTGCCAACACCATCTTGTTGAGCTCGTCGATGACACGCTCCCGCGAAATGATTTTAATCCGTTCCTTATTATCGGCTATCGCCTTGATGGCCGGCATATCGATCTTAAAATTCAATTGCGTGGCAAAGCGTATGGCCCGCATCATGCGTAATGGATCGTCGCAGAAGGTTTCATTGGGATCGAGCGGTGTCCGGATGATGCGGTGCAGGATATCGGTACGCCCGTCGAACGGGTCGAGCAGCCTGCCGAAGTCGGCGGTATTGAGCGACAGCGCCATGGCATTGATGGTAAAATCGCGCCGGTTCTGGTCGTCGGCCAACGTGCCGTCTTCCACAATGGGCTTGCGCGAGTCGGCGCGGTACGATTCTTTCCGGGCGCCCACAAATTCGAGTTGCAGCCCTTCGTGATGGAGGGAGGCCGTACCGAAGTTCTTGTACACCGCCACTTTCGCCCCCAACCGGTTACCCACGTGCGTGGCAAAATCAATACCACTGCCCACCACCACCACATCGATATCATTCCCGAAATCGCGCCCCATGATGCGGTCCCGCACATATCCCCCCACTACAAAGCAGTCCACCCCCACTTCACTCGCCACGTCGCTCAGCAGAGCGAATATCGGGTGGTCCAGGTATTCGCTCATGATTGTCTCGGCCATCGGCAATTCGTATTTTGACGGCAAAAATACATATTCGTCGGCTAATCCCTTGCTCCAATGCGGGGATTAATCCCGATCGCGCGACAAGCGCCTAGAGACCAATGGATTTGACAACAGCACATCTTGCTCACGCCGACGGGCGACGATGTGTACGGCCGAGAATAAAGCCTCGAGAAACGATGTTTCAGACGCTACATTCTTGCCGGCGATGTCGTATCCTGTACCATGGTCGGGCGAGGTGCGTACCACCGGCAGCCCAGCGGTGAAATTGACCCCACCACGGGCAGCAATATGCTTAAACGGAATCAAACCCTGGTCGTGGTACATCGCCAATACGGCATCAAATTTCGTATAGGTCTCCGATGCAAAGAAGCCATCGGCCGGATAAGGGCCAAAACAAAAGATACCTTTTGATTTCGCCTCGGCAATAGCCGGGGCGATAATCGATTCATCCTCCGTACCAATCAGGCCATTATCGCCAGCATGCGGGTTCAACCCCAATACGGCTATCTTCGGCTTGCGCACCCAGAAATCGCGCTTCAGGCTGGCATCCATCAAGGCCAACTTGGATACGATCGCTTCCGTCGAAATATTCGGTGCAATATCTTTCACCGGAATGTGCCCCGTAACTACCCCAACGCGCAACTCGTCGCTCACCATAAACATGAGGGCATCGCTACTTTCGGTTCTTGCTTGCAGGTACTCGGTATGCCCCGGAAAATCAAATTCCTCCCGCTGTATATTATGCTTATTGATCGGGGCGGTAACCAAGGCATCGATATCGCCACCCACCAGATCGTCCACCGCCCGTTTCAGCGACAGGAATGCATATTTACCACCAATTTCATTTTCCTCGCCGAGGGTTATTTTTACGTCGTCTTGCCAGCAGTTGATGATATTCGCCCGCTTCAGATGCGCCTGCTGCACCTCATCAATCACATTGAAACTAAAATCATTAATGCCCAATGCCTTACGGTGGAACGACGCCACTTTCGTACTCCCATAAACAATCGGCGTAAAATATTCCAGCACCCTACTGTCTATCAACGACTTAATAATCACCTCAAGCCCGATGCCATTGACGTCGCCTATCGATATCCCTATTTTCAGTTTATCACTCATATCCCATGTATTCTTTGGCTACCAAACTTTATTCTTTGGCTACCAAACTTAGATAAAGTTGCTTTTATATGCAATTATAATCGCCTTAATAAAAAAAAAGCAACGTTAGCGATCTCTCTGCTGCCGCTGAGAAGCGATTTGAATAGCGGAAAAGTAGGAATTTTAGGATGCAATCCGCAAAGTTGCAAAAAAAGGTTACTTTTGCTCGGCTTACAGCAATCCAACACCATGAGTAGCGTCCGCGCAAAGAAACACCTGGGGCAGCATTTCCTAACGGATAAACAGACAGCCGCCAAGATCGTGGCAGCCCTGCGGCCACAACTGGGCTACGATACCGTGTTGGAAGTAGGGCCGGGAATGGGCATCCTATCCGACTTCCTGCTAACCGAAAAAGGTTACCGAACGTTACTCATCGATGTCGACAGCGAATCCGTAGCGTATCTGCATGAGCGGTACCCCGAACTTGGCGACAGGCTCATCCATGGCGATTTCCTGACCTTCGATTTCGATGCGTACATGACCGGTCAGTTGGCTATTATCGGCAATTTCCCCTACAACATCTCCTCCCAAATCCTGTTCAAAGTGTTAGACGAGCGCCAGCGGGTGGCCGAGGTGGTGGGCATGTTCCAGAAAGAAGTAGCCGAGCGCTGTGCCGCTCCCCCGGGGGGCAAGGAATATGGCATTCTCAGCGTGTTGGTACAGGCTTATTACGACGTCGAATACCTCTTTACGGTCAAGGCCGGCGCCTTCAACCCGCCACCCAAAGTGCTTTCGGGCGTCATCCGCCTCACGCGCAATTGGGAAACGCCGCTAGACTGCGACGAAAAGCTGTTTTGGCGCGTGGTCAAAGCCGCTTTCAACCAGCGCCGCAAGACCCTGCGGAATGCGCTATCGGGCGTTATTCCCAAAGATAAAATGGGCGAAAACCCCTTTTATGATTTGCGGGCGGAACGGCTTGCTGTAGCCGATTTCATCACATTAACCAACGACATTGCTCAACGAATATGACTAAACTCCCTACCCGGCTGCTTATTGTAGACGACATCCACCCCGTTTTCGCTGAAAAGCTCACCGCAAAAAATATTGCATTCGACTACCTGCCCACCATCGGAAAAGATGAGGCGTTACAGATCATCCATCAATATACGGGGTTGGTGATCCGCTCTAAGTTCAAGGTCGATGCGGCATTTATGGATGCCGCCCCCGAGCTCAGGTTCATCGCACGGGGTGGCGCCGGCATGGACAACATCGACGATGCCCACGCACGGAAAAAAGGCATTGCCCTCGTCAACGCTCCCGAAGGCAACCGGAACGCCGTGGGCGAGCACATGGTCGGCATGCTGTTGGGATTGATGAACAACCTTTACCGCGGCAACGCCGAAATCGGAAACGGCTTGTGGCTGCGCGAAGCGAACCGCGGACTGGAGCTGGCGGGGCGCACGGTGGCCCTCATCGGCTACGGCAATAATGGTGGCGCCATGGCCCGTAAGCTGGCGGGCTTCGACGTGAAGGTGATTGCCTACGACAAATACAAAACCGGATTCAGCGACGAATACGCCACGGAGGCAACCATGGAAGAGGTGGCCGACCAAGCCGATGTGCTCAGCCTGCACATTCCACTCACAGACGCATCCCGTGGCATGGTGGATGCCGCATACCTCGCCCGCTTCCGCAAACCCATCTTCTTCCTGAATGGTGCCCGGGGCGAAATCGTTCACATACCCGCCATATTAAGCGCCCTCGATGCCGGGCGGCTATTAGGCGCAGCCTTCGATGTGCTGCCCGTCGAGAAATTTCCGGCACTGGCCGAACAGCCCTGGTACGAGCCGCTCATGGCGCACGACAGGGTGGTTTGCAGCCCCCACGTGGCCGGCTGGAGCGTGGAGAGCTACTTTAAAATCGCTGATGTGCTGGTGGAGAAAGTGATCGGTCTTATTGAGGATTCCGCGGAATAAACATAACTTCGGCTGTCATACCCATTGGGCCAACCACACCGTTAGGAACTGCACTATCAGCATCCCATCGAGCACCAGGAAATAGTAATACTCATCCTTTTTAACCGGCGGCACCAGAATAAAGAATAGGCACAGGCCCGAGGCAGCCACCAATGCCAGCCGGATGTCCAACGGGTGGTCGCTAAGCCACACCCATCCCATCTGCACGGCCAGCAATGCCGTGGAAAGCACCAACGCCTTCCGTTCGCCAAACAACACGGGGATGGTTTTCAGTCTGTAATACCGGTCCTGGTAAATATCGCGGATATCAAACGGGATGGTAATCGCCACCACAAAGAGGAACACCCATGCCATCAGCTGCCACACGTGGGGCCATACGATAGCGAGGTCATCGTGGTACGCCTCCGCTACAGGGAGCAGCACGCTGCTCATCACCCATACCAAGCCGATGTAAAACAGCTTCAATCCGGTGATCTGCCGCAGCCCTGCCCGCCGCTCTTCGCCCGCCACCCGCACAATCGGCAGGTTATAGGCCACGCCCATCACCCCCATCACCCCCAACAGGATAAACGAAGGGATGTGCAGTTGCAAGCCGAGCACAAAGGCCACCACCAGCGCCACGCCCGTCCACACCCACAGCGACCGCTCATGCCCGAATACCCACCGCACCCGCCGGAATGGGGATGACTGCGGGTGGCGCGGCCGCGCCAAAATCATGCTGAAGTTATACAGCGCCAGCGTTGCACACCCCAGGATAGCCAGCACGGTATAATCTACCGGCAACGAAAGCACCAGATACGTCATCCCCCCCTGGGCCACGGCACAACAGGCGATAAACACATTGCTAAAGAGCAAAGTATCCAAAAATCGTCGATAGTAATTCGGCAGCACGGGCAGAAAATTCGCTTTTTTGCAAAAAGTATGTAAATTAGCCCGCTCTATATACCGAATAGGCCAATTTATTGTCCGACAAAATAACACAAAAAAGTTAAACTAAATATGAATTTACAAATCAAATCATTTGATGAATACCAACAGGTTTACCAAAATAGCGTAGAAAAACCTGAAGAATTCTGGGCAGGGATTGCCGACCACTTTTACTGGCGGCGGAAGTGGAACAATGTATTAAACTGGAATTTCAAGGAACCTTCCATCAAATGGTTTGAGGGCGCCAAGCTGAATATCACCGAAAACTGCTTGGACCGCCACATCTATCAGCTGGGCGACAAACCGGCCATTGTTTGGGAACCTAATGATCCCAACGAAGCCCACCGGGTGCTCACCTACAAGCAACTGCTTGAGAAGGTAGAGCAGTTTTCCAACGTACTGAAAAATAACGGCGTACGGAAGGGCGATCGGGTATGCATTTACCTCCCCATGGTACCCGAGCTGGTGATCGCCGTGCTGGCATGTGCCCGTATCGGCGCCATCCACTCGGTGGTATTCGGTGGCTTCTCGGCACAATCCATCGCCGACCGTATCAATGACACGGGCTGCAAGCTGGTCATCACATCAGATGGCGGGTTCCGCGGTACGAAAACCATCGAGCTCAAAAACATCGTGGATGATGCGTTGGTGCAGTGCAAGTCGGTCGATCGCGTTATCGTGCTCACCCGCACCCGCACGCCGGTATCCATGATCAAAGGGCGCGATGTATGGTGGGAAGACGAAATCACGAAAGTGGAAACCCAGGGCAATCCCACGTGCCCCGCCGAGGAGATGGACGCCGAGGATATGTTGTTCATCCTTTACACATCCGGCTCTACGGGTAAACCCAAGGGCGTGGTACACACCTGCGGTGGCTATATGGTGTACACGGGCTATACGTTTGCCAATGTATTCCAATACCAGCCCGACGAAGTTTTTTTCTGTACCGCCGACATCGGCTGGATCACCGGCCACTCCTACATCATTTACGGTCCGCTGTCGCAAGGCGCCACCTCATTGATGTTCGAGGGCGTACCCACGTGGCCCGATGCGGGACGTTTCTGGGACATCGTTGAGAAACACCAGGTAAACATCTTGTATACGGCCCCCACCGCCATCCGTTCACTGATGGCTGCGGGCGACGAGTATGTCGACGGAAAAGACCTCAGCAGCATCCGTAAGTTAGGCAGTGTGGGCGAGCCCATCAATGAAGAAGCCTGGCATTGGTATAACGAGAAAATCGGCAAGGGCAAAGCCCCGATTGTCGACACGTGGTGGCAGACCGAAAATGGGGGCATCCTTATTTCTCCCATTGCGGGCGTCACGCCCACCATCCCCAGCTTCGCCATGTTGCCACTCCCCGGTATCCAGCCGGTACTGGTCGACGAGAACGGCAAGGAATTGGAGGGCAACGACGTGAGCGGCAACCTGTGCATCAAGTTCCCGTGGCCGGGCATGATCCGCACGACCTATGGCGACCACGAACGCTGCCGGCAGACCTACTTCTCCACCTACGAGAACATGTACTTTACGGGCGACGGCTGCCTGCGCAACAAAGACGGGTACTACCGCATTACCGGCCGGGTGGATGATGTGTTGAACGTATCGGGCCACCGGATCGGCACGGCCGAGCTGGAAAACGCCATCAACATGCACAGCGACGTGGTCGAATCGGCTATCGTGGGCTATCCCCATCCTGTAAAGGGCCAGGGCATATATGCCTACATCATTGCCTCGGGCCACCATGTAGACGAAAACCTTACCCGTCAAGACATCAACCAAACGGTAGCCCGTATTATCGGCGCTATTGCAAAGCCCGATAAAATCCAGTTCGTCACCGGACTGCCCAAAACCCGCTCCGGCAAAATCATGCGGCGTATCCTCCGGAAAATAGCCGAAGGCGACACATCCAATCTGGGTGATATCACGACGCTGCTAGACCCCGCCGTGGTAGAAGAAATCAAGGAAGGTGCGGAGAAGTTGAGGGGGTAAAAACCGGAAGAATACGGATGATGCCGACCCATTAGACCGGCATCATCCACATCCCAATACGCTTAGTCCAGCGTAAACGAAAATGCATCATAGTCGGCCGTACGCCAAGCCAGGTGCCGCGTGGCGGGCGATATGGCAAACAAGGGCGAGAATGTCTTCACCTTCACCGTCTTGCCATCCGGCAGGAATTCCAGGTAACGCAGCCAGCCATCACCGCCGTTGCCGTGCCAGCCACCGCCCAATGCCTGGGCATTGAACACCATCTGCTGTACCTTTTTGCCGCCGGCGTTGGTATCCGTGCGGAAACCGATGTGCCCCAATATATCGTCGGGCTTGCCGATATGGCCACTGAAAACCAACTGGATGTTTTTCGAAGGTTTCACCAGTTTTTCCCATACCGCAGCACCATAGTTGCCATCGGTAATCGGATAGCCCTCTTTCACAATGTGCTCGCTCGCCGAGTTGAGATACGAGTGGGTGAGCAAAATCACCGTATGGTTGGCATACCGTTCCTGGTTGACGGTTTTGAGCGCCCATTTCAGCACCGTGTCGCGCGGAGCAAACTCCAGCACCATCACGAGGAACTGCCGGCCATGGGGCGACGTAAATTCATAGGTCGCATTCGTGAGCGACGGGTATCCGTCGTTGTCTATCCCCACGTCGCGCAGCAGCTTTTGCGATTGCGGATTCTTGTCCACCGGAAAGTACTGGTTATAATTGGTGCGGCGATACTCGATGCTTTTCACGCCATAGTCGTGGTTGCCGGTTGCCGCCACATACGGCACTTTGCCATCCAGCCGGTCAAAAGCCCCCGCTACCGCCGTCCATTGCTCCTTGCCTGCTTGGTTGGCTTGTGTACCGTTCGGGTTCAGCCAGTCGTTGTGTTCCACTAAGTCTCCCGTGCAGAGCACCATCCCGATATTCAGCGGCTCGATCTGCTCACTGATCCATCCGGTCATCAGTTCGAGCACCCCTTGGTTGCGTTCAAACTTCACATAGCTTTGCGGGTCGGGCATCAACACGAGCGACCACGAATCGGGGTTAGTCAGCTTGGGTGCTTCATAGGGCGTTTCCTGCGCAACGCTGCCCACGGCGAAAACGCACGCCAGGCAAATCATCAATAGCGACAATCGGTTTTTCTTCATTTCAGTATCTTAATTAGCAATGTTAATGAATGAGCAATGTTAATGGATTTCCGGCAAACATAAAAATTCACGGCGAAACGGCCAGCAAGTTCCCCAATTGCGTTGCCGTCCGGGTCAGGTTATCGGCGGTGGCGGCCAGCGCCGCCTCCAGCGACGACGGCCCGTTGCCAATGGCCACCAACGTATCGAAATAGGCCGCAAGGTCGTCGCCCACTGTAGTCGGGATATGGCCCGCCAAGCCAATGACCGGCAGGCCCATCCGTTTGGCGCGACTGGCCACACCGTACGGCCCTTTGCCCTGCAAGGTCTGGCTATCGATGCTCCCTTCACCGGTAATCACCAGGTGGCTCTTCGACAAGGCCGCATCAAACCGGGTCAAGTCGAGGAAGTAATCAATGCCGTCGACCAGCGTTGCCCCCAATAGGCCTGCCAGTCCGGCGCTGGCCCCACCAGCCACGCCACCGGCACGGCGCGCCGAAACATCTTCCCCCGTGGTGTCGCGTATCACGGCAGCATAGCGGGCCAGCAGCTTATCCAACTGCTTCACCTGCGCGGTGGATGCCCCTTTCTGCGGACCGAATACATGGGCCGCGCCATGGGGTCCCAACAGGGGGTTCGCCACGTCACAGAGTACGGTTACCGGCACCTCTTGCAGCCGCCGGTCCAAGCCGGATAGGTCAATGGTGTGCAGCGCCTCCAGCCCAAACGGCAGGTCCGTAATCTCCTCCCCCGCACCGTCGAGAAACCGCGCCCCCAGGGCCCGGAGCATCCCGCTGCCCCCATCCACCGTTGCCGACCCACCCATGCCGACGATAATTTCCCCTGCACCATGGTCCAGGGCCGCACGGATCAGCTGGCCAGTACCGTACGATTGGGCATGCAGCGGATCCAGCTCCGCCGGTTCCAGCAGATGTAACCCCGTAGCATCGGCCATCTCGATAACGGCCGTCTTCCCACCGTTGACCACGCCGAACGCAGCCGTTACGGGCCGTCCCAGCGGATCCAATACGGGCAGGGCCACCAGCTCACCCTTCAGGCGGTCGATGATCAACCGGCAGGTGCCGTTGCCGCCGTCGCCAATGGGAAAACATTCGCTGGTGCAGGGCAGTCGGCTGTCTTGCAGGCCACGCTGGATGGCTTCCGCCGCCGTGGCCGCGTCTACGGCGTGCTTAAACGCGTTCGGAGCAATCAGGATATGCATCGCCTAGGGATTAACCACGTTGATGGGCCGGCCGGCCAAATAGGCCTTCAGGTTCTCGTCGACAGTACCCATCAAGCGGGCCCGGGCCTCTTTCGTCGCCCAGGCAATATGCGGCGTTACCAAACAGTTTTTCGCCGCAAACAACGGGTTATCGGCTTTCGGGGGTTCCACCCCCAGTACGTCCACCCCCGCACCGGCCAGCTTACCGGCATTCAGGGCCGCCGCCAGACTTTCCTCTTCCACCAGCGGCCCCCGCGAAGTGTTCAGCAGGAAGGCGCTCGTTTTCATCCTGGACAAGGTATCCGCGTTTATCAACCCCTGGGTTTGTGGTGTCAGCGGGCAGTGCAGGCTCACCACGTCGGCCTGCTCCAGGAGTTCGTCCAATCCCACCCATCGGAAATTGCTCCGGTGCGACTGGTCGGTCTCCGTACGGCTTTGGGCCACCACCTGCATACCGAATGCCGTGGCAATATCCGCCACCTGTTTACCGATGTCGCCGAAGCCAACAATGCCGATGGTCTTTCCCGCCAGCTCCATCAGGGGGTAGTCCCAAAAGCTGAAGTCGGGCGACTGCGCCCATTTGCCTTCCTTCACCCGGTCGCTATGCCGCTGCACGTGGTGGCAGAGCTCCAACAGGAGGGCAAACGTCAATTGCGCCACCGACGAGGTGCTATACCCCGGCACATTGGTAACCACAATGCCGTGTTCTTTGGCATAGGCCGTGTCGATGATGTTATACCCTGTGGCCAGCACGCCGATATACTTCAGGTCGGGCAGCTGGCGCAGCACATCGGCACCCAGCGGCACCTTGTTCGTCAGTACGGCCGATGCGCCCGATGCCCGCTCGACCACCTCCGCCGCAGCGGTACGCTCGTGTATGGTCAGGTCTCCGTATTGCTCCAAATATGCCCAGTCCAGGTCGCCCGGATTCAATGGGTACCCATCCAATATCGTTATCTTCATCTGTCGTCGTTTGTGTTCATGATGTATCTTGAAAACACCCAATATTAAGAAGAACCTGCAACAAATCCTATTATTTGAAATTTAATACGGCCCTCTTGTATAAATTTATATATTTTAGTACCCTCGTACAACGAGGATTAAAACGATGTTGATTGATGCTGATAGCTGTACTTGCAGGCCTGCTTGTTTCCATTTTATATATTCCGTTTGGTAAATACCTCAAGGGCAAGCTAGCCATATTGGCGTCGGTATTGCCCATCGGTTTATTCGCCTATTTTGCGAGTTTCATCCCCACGATCCAAGCGGGCCAAACCGTCCATTTCCATCACCCGTGGGTGCCGTCGCTGGGCGTCAATTTCGACTTCCACCTGGATGGCCTCTCCCTGTTGTTCAGCCTGTTGATTACCGGCATCGGGTCGCTGGTCTTTCTCTACGCCGCGCCGTACCTCAAGGGCCACAAGTACCTCGATCGGTTCTATGCCTACCTCAGCCTCTTCATGGCCGCTATGCTGGGCGTGGTGCTATCAGACAACGTGCTGCTGCTCTTCATCTTCTGGGAGCTCACCAGCATCAGCTCGTTTTTCCTTATCGGGTTCAACAACGACAACGCCGCCTCGCGCAAAAGCTCGCTGATTGCGTTGGGCGTTACCGGCGGTGGTGGGTTCCTCCTCATGGCGGGATTGATCCTGATGGGCCACCTGTCGGGCAGCTACTCCATCCAAGAGATGTTGGGCACCAGCGAATACCTGAAAAGCCACGCCCTTTATGGATTGATCCTACTGCTGGTATTCGCCGGCGCCTTCACCAAATCGGCCCAGTTCCCGTTCCACTTCTGGCTCCCCGGCGCCATGAAAGCACCCACGCCGGTGTCGGCCTACCTGCATTCGGCCACCATGGTCAAAGCAGGCGTGTATCTCCTCGCCCGGCTGCAGCCGGTATTGGGCGGCACCGACTTATGGATGTACCCGCTCGTCGCCATCGGTGGCATCACCATGCTCTACAGCGCCTTCCATTCCATCTTCCGTACAGATCTCAAGTCAATTTTAGCATATTCTACCGTCGCGGCCCTGGGCATGCTGGTTTTCCTCATCGGCATCGGCACTGCCGAGTCGCTCCTGGCGGCATCGGTTTTTATCCTGGTGCATGCGCTCTATAAGGCAGCGCTTTTCCTGACCGCCGGCGTTATCGACCACGAGACGGGCACGCGCGACATCACGCAGCTATCGGGCCTGCGCAAGGTGCTGATGCCACTGGCCATCGCCGGCACCCTTGCCGCCCTATCCAGCGCCGGCATCCCGCTCACCTTCGGCTTTATTGGCAAAGACCTTATCTATGAGGCGACCCTGCACACTACCGGCATCCTAACCCTGGTGCTTACCGCCCTGGCGGTAAGCACCAATGTGCTGCTGCTGTGCGCAGGTTTTCTTGCCGGCATCAAGCCGTTCACGGGCACCCTCCCCGAGCGGTACCACCACGTGCACCTGCCCCACGCCCTCCTATGGGGTGCGCCGCTGCTGCTGGGTATCCTCGGTGTCGTCTTCGGCTGCGCCCCCTGGCTGGCCGACGCCGCGCTGCTCAACCCTGCCGCGCAGGCCATGCACCAATCGGCCATCGAGTCGCCACTGAAACTCTGGCACGGCTTCAACCTGGTATTGCTGTTGAGCGGCATCACCCTCGTGTGCGGCACGGTGCTGTATTTCGTCCGGCAGCCATCGGCGACCAGCCTGGCCCACATCGAACGCTACCAGACATTAGCACCCAAGCACGTGATCGGCCAGCTGGCTCGGTTCGCCCGTAAAATAGCCATCCGGTATACCCGCACCCTACACAACGGCTACCTACGGGTATACCTGTTGCGCATTATCGTAACCGCCGTCATCTTATTCGCCGTAAGGCTGGTGCTGGGCGGACCGATCCACCTTACCCTCGACGAGCTTTCGCCCGTAAGCCTCTACGAAGTGGTGGTAGCGGTCATCCTCATCGCGGCGGTATACATCACGGTCACCGCCTCGTCGCGCCTCACCGTGGTGGTTGCTACCAGTGTACTCGGCTACTGCGTGTGCCTGCTGTTTGTTTTTTACAGCGCACCCGACCTCGCCATGACCCAATTCAGTATCGATACCCTTACCGTGGTATTGTTTGTACTGGTCTTGTTCCGACTACCGCCGTTCCTCAATTTTGCCAATAGCGGGATACGATTACGCGATGGGCTGGTAGCGTCGTCCTTCGGACTGATGATCGCGCTGATCGCCATACAGGTGCTGAACCAACCCGTTGACCAGGAGGTCAGCAAATTCTACGGCGACAATGCCTACACGCTGGCGAAAGGAAAAAACGTGGTCAACGTGATTCTCGTCGATTTCCGGGGGCTCGACACCATGTTTGAGATCGTGGTATTGAGCATTGCCGCCATCGGCGTGGTCAGTTTATTGAAATTACGACTTAAAGCATCGGAGAAAGAATGATATGAACAGTTCCATCTTAAAAACGGCATCGAGTTACCTGCTGCCCATTCTGCTGCTTTTCTCGATATTCATCTTACTGCGGGGGCACTACCACCCGGGCGGTGGCTTTGTGGGCGGGCTCATTGCGGCCATTGCCTTTGTGCTCCACAGCTTCACCCACGGCAATGCCGCCACCCTCAAGCTGCTTCGCACCCACCCGAATGCGTTTATCCCGCTGGGGCTGGGGCTGGCGGCACTCAGCATGATCGCGCCGATGCTCGGCGGCGAGCCCGTAATGACCGGCCTATGGTTCAACGAGCCATTCCCCGTTATCGGCATGATCGGCTCGGCCCTGTTTTTCGACCTCGGGGTTTACCTCGTGGTCATCGGCGTGGTCCTCACCATCTTATTCACCATTGCCCAATATAGCGAGTAACCCATGGAGATCGTATTCATCATCTTGATCGCTGTACTGTACGCCGCCGGCATGTTCATGCTCCTCCGGCGCAGCATGGTGAAGCTGCTCGTGGGCATCACCCTATTGGGCAACGGTGCCAACCTGCTCATTTTCCTACTGGGTGGCATCACCAAAGGCAAGCCGCCGGTTATTGATGGTGCAGCGAAGTTATTCACCGATATATATGCCGACCCCGTGCCACAAGCTTTGATTTTAACGGCCATTGTGATTGGTTTCGGCATTCAGTCGTTCGCCATCGTTTTGCTCAAACGGGTGTACGTGCTGGTCAATTCGGACGACCTTGATGATTTGAACACACCGGAAGAAGAAGATATATGATTGATAACACCATCGTTTTTCCAGTTGTTGTCCACCTGTTCACGGCCATCCTGCTGCTGTTTTTCTGGCGCAAAACCATTGCCCACCGCATCATCAGCATCGCCGGCAGCGCCGTTGGCATGTTGGTGGCCATCCGGCTGTTTACCACCGTGTGGCAAGGCGACATCCTCACCATGCAGGCCGCAGGCTGGGACTCGCCCTTCGGCATCACGTTCGTCGCCGATGTGTTCAGCAGCAGCCTGGTGCTCCTCACCTCCTTCTCGGGGCTCGCCGTGTCCGTCTTCTCCGCTACCGGCATCGCGCGTGGCCGCATCATCTACGGCTACTTCCCCATCTTCCATTTCCTGCTGATGGGACTGAACGGTGCGTTCCTTACGGGCGATATCTTCAACCTCTACGTGTGGTTTGAGGTCATCATCATCGCATCGTTCGTGCTCATGACCCTCGGCGGCCGCAAAGCGCAGATCGAGGGATCGGTGAAGTACATGGCCATGAATATCCTGGCCTCGACGTTTTTTCTTACCGGCATCGCTATCCTGTACGGCATCACGGGCACACTCAACATGGCCGACCTGTCGCTCAAGGTGGCCGCACTGGAAAACCAGGCCCTCGTAGACATTACCGCCATTTTCTTCATCACCGGCTTCGGCATCAAATCGGCGGTATTCCCGCTGTATTTCTGGTTGCCCTCATCGTACCACACCCCGCCATCGGCCGTCGCCGCCATCTTCGGCGGCTTGCTGACCAAAGTGGGTATCTATGCGCTGTTCCGGATGTTTACGCTCATCTTCATCCCCGATGAGTTCACGCGCACGCTGCTCATCGGCATCGCCATCTTTACCATCCTTACCGGTACCTTCGGCGCCGTCATCAAAAACAACATCCGCCGGATGTTTTCCTACCTCATCGTTTGCCACATCGGATTCATGGTGGGCGGCTTGGGCATGTATTCGGAAGTTGCCCTCACGGGCGCATTGTTCTACCTGTTCCACGACATCATGGTCAAAACCAACATGTTCCTCATCGCCGGCCTTATCCGTAAACTCCGCGGCACGATGAACATGGACAGGCTCGGCGGCTTATACGCCCAGTACCCGCTCTTGTCGCTGGTCATGGCCCTCGTGCTGTTCTCGTTGGTGGGCATCCCCCCACTGTCGGGCTTCTGGCCGAAAATCCATTTATTCGAAGCCGGGTTTATGGATAACCAGTATGCATTGATAGCGGCCATCATTATCGGTAGCTTTGCTACGTTATATGTGATCTCGGCCATGTGGGCCAAGGTATTCTGGAAAGACCAGCCCACGGCGGAAGGCGAGGCGGTACATACCGACGATTTCCAGCCGTTGAGCACCTTCCGGAAATCGCTGCTCATGGGGCCGATTATATTTCTGGCCGGCATCACGCTATACATCGGACTGGGCGCCGAAAACATCACGGCGGTGGCCAAGCATATCGCCGGCGAAATGAAAGACACCACGCCTTACATCGAGGCAGTTTTGGGAACGGAGGAATCACGGTAAACGGTACAGCTATGGTTAAACATTTTTTGATGAACCTGTTACTCGCCTTTACCTGGGTCGCTCTGACAGGGGTATTGTATTACTCGAATTTCCTGTTCGGTTTTGCCGTCGGCTTCTTCCTGCTGTGGCTCATGAACCGCAACGAAAGCGATCGGCGGTACTTCAACCGGGTACCCAAAATCATCGGGTTTATCTTGTACTTCCTTTACGAAATGGTGAAAGCCAACATCCAGGTGGCGTACGACGTGGTAACACCCAAGTTCTTCATGCGGCCCGGCATCGTCAAGTACCCCATGGAAGCCAAGAGCGATTTCGAAATCAACATGCTGTCTACCATGATCGCGCTAACGCCCGGCACCTTGGTGATCGACGTGAGTAAAGACCGGAAGGCCATCTATATCCATGCGATGTACATGAAGAGTAAGGAAGATTTTATCGAACAGATTAAGGAACGCGTTGAGCGGCGATTACTGGAGATTATCCGATGACATTAGACACCTACATCGATTATGTGATTTTACCGATACTGGCGGTATCGCTGCTGCTGGTATTCATCCGGCTGTTTAAAGGTCCCGACATCGTAGACCGCGTCATCGCGCTGGATCTACTCATCACCATCGGCATCAGTGTCATCACCGTTTACAGCATCAGCACCGGCAAGTCCACGCTGATCGATGTGGCCATGATCCTGGCCCTCATCGCCTTTTTGGGCACCATCGCATTTTCCTATTACATTGAAAAAAGGGGGCGTAAATGATCGATATCCTCATCGGCTTGCTTTGTACCATCGGGGCAGTGGCCATTCTCATCGCGGCAGTTGGCATTTTACGGATGCCCGATTTCTACCTGCGGTTGTCCGTTACCGTGAAGGCGGCTACATTGGGTGGTGGACTGTTGCTGCTCAGTGCTGCATTTTATTTTCCGGACGAGGTGTCCGTTACCACGAAGGCGCTGGCCATTATCTTTTTCCTGGTGCTCACGGCGCCGGTGGCCGCTCATCTCATTGCGCGTACGGCGTATTTAATTAAGACGGGGCAATGGGAAGGGACGGTGCAAGATGATCTCGCTGGGAAGTATGATGAAGAGACGCATGAGCTTGAAGGTGGGGAGACGAAGGATGAGGTTTTGTGAATCTGTGAGGTTGTGAGACTCTGTGAGATTGTGAACTTGTGAGATTGTGAACTTGTGAGACTGTGAACTTGTGAGACTGTGAGATTGTGAACCTGTGAGGGGTAATTACATGCTCACAAACTCACAATAAAATGCTCACTTGCTCACAATAAAATGCTCACAAAAAACTAACCTGCTCACAATAAAATGCTCACAAACTCACAAAAACCAAACAAACCGGTGATCCCACCTTTATCCGCTTACCGGTATCCGAAAGCAGCCCGGTAGTCCCATCCCGTTCAAAAATCACCACCTCATCGGTATTTTGATTCGCCACCAGCAGGTACTCACCATCGGGCGATAGCGTAAAATTGCGTGGGCCCTGGCCCAGCACCAACTGGTTGGCCACCTTCGTCAATTTCCCCGATGCGGTGTCTACGCTGTAAATCGCCAACGTATTGGCATCACCGCGGTTAGACGCATACAAGAACTGGCCGTCGGGCGATAGCTTGATGTCTGCCGCACCATCGGCACCGGCAAAACCAGCCTCGTTTATCGGCTCCTCCTGGATCGCTTCCCAATCGTCGCCCTGTTTCTGGTAAACCACCACCGTGGCCGCCATCTCCTCCACCAGGTAGATGAATTGCCCATCGGCCGAGAACGTAACGTGGCGCGGGCCACCGCCGGGCGTGGTGGCGATGAAAGGCGGCGCCGCGGCAATCAGCGGCTCGCTGGCTTCCTCCGGCCGGAAATCGTAGATGTTCACCTTATCCGTGCCGAGGTCCTGCACAAACAGCTGCGTTTCGTCTGGATTGAAAAAAGCAGAATGTACGTGCGGAGCCAGCTGCCGCTTGAGGTCGGGGCCGCTCCCCTCATGGTGAATCTGCTGCACCATGCCGCCCAAGCTGCCCGATGGGCCAATGGGGAACACGCTGATGCTACCCCCCGAATAATTAGACGCAATGACATGGGTCCCCGCCCTATCGGTCGTCAGGTGGCACGGATGGTCGCCCTGCGTCAGCTGCCGGTTCAGGAACGTCAGCGTACCGGTCTCGTCGTCGTAGGCATACGCACTCACCGCCCCTTTCCCGTCGCCGTTCTCGTTAACGGCATACACATGCGTACCGTTGGCACTCAGCGCCAAAAACGACGGGTTTTCGGCCGCCATACTGCTCACCTGCGTCGCTTCGCCGGTTTCAAGGTCAAAATCATATACATAGATACCTTCGCTTTTACCGTTTTGGGTGTACGTACCAGCAAGTAAGTGAATGTGTTGGGCAAGGATCATCAGCGGGGATATCATTAAAAGTGAGCAAATTGTCAGCAGTTTCATACGCGTGTTATCGTAAATCGGTCAATATTAACAAAAATCCGTTTATATTCCCGTTCTTTTTTACTTTTGCTCTTTATGTCGCTGTTACACGATTTTTACGCGCTCGACGCATTCACCGCAGACGGATCCAAGGTATCGGCATCGATTTCCCTCAATGGCAGCCATGCGGTGTTCCAGGGCCATTTCCCCGGCAACCCGGTTACGCCCGGTGTGTGCATGATGCAAATCATCAAGGAACTGGCCGAAAAGTGGGCGGCAGCCCCGCTGATGCTGAAAAAGGCCCGGAACGTCAAGTTCATGGCCATCATCAATCCGCAGGAACATCCAAACATTCAGGTCGAATTGGATGTTGAAGAAGAAGATGGGCAGCTCACCGTGAAGAGCACCACATCGTTTGAAGACACCACTGCCTTGAAGTTCAGCGGTGTTTTCCAAAAAATTTAGGCTATGAAGAAGCTATTTGCGCTCCTTGTACTGGTTACTTACGCTGTTGTGGTTTCTGCACAAGACCTCGATACGCTGCGACTGCTTTACCGCGATGCGACCCAATCGGAAGAAAAGGCCCAGGCGTTTTACGAGCCATTGGCCGAGGTGACAAAAGATGACCAACCGGTGCTGGTGGCGTACAAAGGGGCCGGACTCATGCTGCTGGCCCGATACGAGAAGCTCACCGCACGGGGGCCGAAAGTGAAAGAGGCGGTGCCCTGGATCGAGCAGGCTGTTGCCGATGCACCGGAGAACGCCGAGATCCGGCTCATCCGGCTCAGTGTACAGGAACACCTGCCCAAGTTCCTGAAATACAACAGCAACATTGAATCCGACCGCCAATTCATCGAGCAGGCACTGCCTTCGGTGGACGATGCCGGCTTGAAAGCCATGATAAATGGCTATTTCGATTCGTTTTCAACCGACTGAACAATGAACCTGAATGACCAGTAACGAGGCACTCACTTCCATCAACGGTTGTGTCATCATTCCCACCTACAACAACGCGAAAACGCTGGCGCGGGTGATTGACGGCGTCCTTCGGCACACCACGCAAATCATCGTCGTTAACGACGGGTCTACCGATACCACCGCAACGATCCTTACGGGATATCCCGGCATCCACATCGTCCACCTGCCACACAACAAAGGGAAAGGCAACGCCCTGCGCAGCGGCTTCCGTGAGGCGATCGCCCGCGGTTTCGACTACGCCGTTACCATTGACTCGGACGGCCAGCATTTCCCCGACGACATCCCCATATTCGTACGCGCCATCGAAGCCGATGGCATGGCCCTGCTGATTGGCGACCGTAACATGGAGCGCGAAGGTATCCCCGGCAAGAGCAGCTTCGGCAACCGGTTTTCCAACTTCTGGTTCCGGTTTGAAACCGGCATCACACTGTCCGACACGCAGTCGGGCTTCCGGCTGTACCCGCTCAGGGAATTGCAGAGCATCCGCTTCTATACCACCAAATTCGAGTTTGAAGTAGAGGTCATCGTCAAAGCCGCCTGGCGCGGCGTCCCGGTCCACAATGTGCCCATCCGGGTGTTGTATGATCCTGCCGAACGGGTATCCCACTTCCGGCCCTTCCGCGATTTTACCCGCATCAGCATCCTCAACACGTGGCTGGTGCTGGTGACCCTGTTTTACATCCGGCCACGCAACTACCTGCGCACCTTCCGCGAGAAAGGGTTCCGCCGTTTTTTTCTGGAAGACCTGCTGCATAGTGCCGATTCGCCCCTTAAGAAGGCCTCGTCTGTCGCGCTCGGCGTATGGGTGGGGTTGTCGCCCTTCTGGGGGTTCCACACAGTGCTCGTGTTGTTCCTGGCCGTAGTGCTAAGGCTCAACAAGCTCATCGCGTTTGCGTTTTCCAACGTGAGCCTTCCGCCGCTCATCCCATTCATCATCTATGCATGCCTGCAAATCGGCATCGCCCTGCTCGGTACGCCCGCCGTTGATGGGTTCCATTGGCAGGATATCGACACCTACCGGCCGTTCATCCAGCAGCATCTCCAGGAGTATGTATTGGGAAGTTTGGTGCTCGCTACGGCCAGTGCGGCCGTATTGGGAACGGGGAGTTATTTTCTGCTGACGTGGCGCAGGTTGTGAGGTTGTGAGGTTGTGAAGTTGTGAGCATGTGAGCGCGTGCGGTTGCCGGAAATCTGCTACCTTTGCCAAAATACAAGATACGCACGTTGGCTTCGTTTTTTTATTCTATATACCGCTACCTAAAGGAGCACCGCACCGTGTTCCATATCACCGTACCGTTGCTGTTTGTGCTATTGGCCTACTGGGCCAGCCGCATCCGGTTTGAAGAAGACATCACGAAGCTCATCCCCACCAGCGAGGGCAGTGCAACCATCAGTGCCGTACTGCGGTCGGCCAATTTTGCCGATAAAACCGTGATCAACATCGCTGCGTCCGATACGGGCGATATTGCGGCATTGAAGGCCTATGCCGATAGCTTTGCCACGGCCATCGGGCACGCCGCCGCTCCCTACATCGAGCGGCTGCAGGTGCGGCTCGAAGACGACCAGCTCACCGACCTTATGGCCGTGGTGGCTAACAACCTGCCGCTCTTCCTCGATGAAAGCGACTACCAGCGCATCGATTCGCTGCTACGGCCCGACTCGGTAGCGGCCATCGTGGACCGCACCTACCAAGCCATCACCGCCCCGCAAAGCTTCGTTACCGCCCCCATGCTCCGGCGAGACCCGCTGGGACTCACCTTCCTGGGGCTCCGCAAGTTGCAGCGCCTGCAATCGGGCGAAGGCATTGCGCTCGACGATGGTTACCTCATCGCCGACGGCGGCAACCACCTACTCGCCTTCATCACCACCACCGCCGGCGCCAGCGAAACGGCCCGGAACACCGAGTTTATCCGCATCCTCGACGAGACCATCGCCCGGCTGAACACCACGTTCGCAGGCCGTGCCACCGCCGAATACTTCGGTGCCACCGCCATGGCGGTGGCCAATGCCCAGCAGATCAAACAAGATATCCGCAATACGCTGTCCATCGCCCTCATTGCCCTGGTCGCGCTATTCATCTATTTCTATCGGCGGGCCACCATCCCGCTCATCATCATCCTTCCCGCCGCCTTCGGCAGCCTGCTGGGTATGGTAGTGCTCTATTGGCTCAAAGGCACCATATCGGCCATCTCCATCGGCATCGGCTCGGTACTACTCGGCCTTACGCTCGACTATTCCCTGCACATCCTCACCCACTACCGCGGTACCGGCGACGTGAAGCGGCTGTTTGAAAGCACCACCAAACCGTTGCTGATGTGTGCCATCTTTACGGCCGTCGATTTCCTGTGCCTGCTGTTCCTCCACTCCGACGTGCTGAAAGATCTTGGCATCTTCGCCGCCGTGAGCGTGCTGGGGGCCGCACTTTTCTCGCTGGTATTCATCCCGCAGGTATATTCGCCGCGGCACGAGGTTACGCTCCGGCAGAACACCTTCATCGATGCCATCGCACAGTACGACTTCAGTCGCAACAAGTGGATACTCGGTATCGGCGCGTTGCTCACGCTCGTGAGCCTGTTCACCTTCCAGCGGGTGGGCTTCAACGACGATCTGGCGGCGTTGAACTACCAGCCCGAATCCCTCAAGCGGGCAGAGCAACGGCTCGACTCGCTGACGCAGTATGCGGCCAAGTCGATTTACCTGGTGGCCTACGGCAGCACCCCGGAAGAGGTCCTGGCACGCAATGCAGATCTCTTCCGGCAACTGGAGCAGCTCGAAGACGACGGCGCTATCCTCGGCTTCCAGTCGGTCGGCGGCATGGCCGCCGCCCCGGACCAGCAACAGGAAAAGATCGAGCGGTGGAACCGGTTCTGGTCGCCCGGCAAAAAAGCGCACCTCCGGCAGCAGCTCCTGAGCGAAGGTGCCCGTGCGGGCTTCAACGACAACCTGTTCCAGCCCTTTTTCGAAACCCTGGAACGGCCGTTCGAACCGCTGGACGAAGCCGACCGGCAGCTGCTCGACACCCTCTTTCTGGCCGAATTCATGAGCCACGGGCCACAACTCACCACGGTGACCACCGTGGTGAAGGTGACCGATGAGCGGGCGCCGCAGCTCACCCAGTCCTTTACCGACGAACAGCGCGGCATCCTGGCGATCGACCGCAAACACGTGCAGGAAACGCTGTTGGGCAACCTCGAGGCGGACTTCAACACCCTCTTTTTCATTGCCTCCATCGCCGTATTCGTGGTTACCTTCCTCTTTTTCGGTAGCCTGGAGCTCACGCTGGTTACCAACATTCCCATTTTCCTCGGGTGGCTGGTTACGCTCGGCCTCATGGGGCTGCTGGGAGTCGACTTCAATGCCTTCAACATCATCATCACCACGCTGATCTTCGGACTGGGGGTCGACTATTCCATCTTTGTCACCAAGGGCCTGCTCGAACAATACACCTACGGACGCGCGGACATGCCCGCCTACAAATCGGGTGTCGTCATGTCGGCCCTGGCCACCATCCTCTGTTTTGGCATCCTGGTCTTCGCCAAGCACCCCGCTATCCGTTCCATCTCCATCATCCCCCTGATCGGGCTGTTGGTGGTGGTGCTCATGTCGTTTTCCATACAGCCCTATCTTTTCCGCTTGTTCATCAGCGGGCCGCAAGCCAATGGCAACACCCCATGGCGGCTGGTCAACTTCGTCCTCACGTGTTTTACCTTCGGTTATTTCTTTCTGGGCGGCATGGCTGTCAGCATCTTGGGGCGCCTGCTCATCCCCATTGTTCCCCTCAGCAAGAAGAAAAAATTCAGGGCGTTCCACCGGGTGCTGCAGCTGTTTTTCCACAACCTGATGTACCGCACGCCCGGCATCCGTATGGAAGTCATCGGCCGCGACGACGCCACGCACCGGTCGCCCGCCATCATCATTGCCAACCACACTTCCATCCTGGATACGCCCACCATGGGCCTGTTGCATTCCAGGCAGGTGTTCATGATGAACGACCGCCAGCTGAACTCCCCTTTCTTCGGCCGTGCCATGCGCATGGTGGGTGCCCATCCCGCATCGGGGAACCAGCCCGAAGACATCGAGAAGCTGCGCACGAAAATCGACCAGGGCTATTCGGTCATCGTATTCCCCGAAGGCACACGGTCGCGCACCACGGCCATCCAGCGTTTCCACAAGGGTGCGTTCTACCTGGCCGAGCAGTTGCAGGTCGACATCCAACCCGTACTGATCCACGGCAACGCCCATTCACTGCCGAAGAACGACAACATGCTCAAGCCGGGGCCGATTACGATGCAGTTCCTGCCGCGGATCAAACCCAGCGATACCGCCTTCGGTACCGGCTATGCCGAGCGGACCAAGAAGATTTCCGCGTATTTCAGGCAGGAATTCCGGGCGCTGCGCAATGAGCGGGAGTCGGCAGACTACTTCAGGAAAAAACTTCTGCTCAACTACGTGTACAAGCCGAAAGCCATCCAACGGGAGGTGAAGGCCGTTTTCCACCAGTGCAAAGACAGCTACCACCGGTTGTTGCGGTTGTTGCCGCTCAAGGGCACGTTCTTACACCTGGGCTGTGGCTATGGCGTATTGGATTTCCTGTTGGTGTATGACAGTGCCCTGCGGCAGGTAACGGGCTGGGACCGTGATGCGGAGCGGGTAGCTGCCGCGCAACATACATTTACGGTAAACCGTTATGCGCTCCGGTTTGTTGCCGACATGCCTGCATTTGCAAGGTATGATGTGCTGATCGTATCCCCTGGTGCCAACATCGACTGGCAAGCGGTTCAGCACCTTCCGACATGGGTAGTGCTGGAAGATGCTCCTGCGGATGCGCCTGCGTTATTAGGGACGCGGGGGTATGCACTGAAGCTGGAGGCAGCCGGGTGTGCGGTATACTGGAAATCGGGCGGTGGTGAATAGTTAAAAAGAACAAGATAGCTTTCTCGGAAATTGTAGCGGAAAGTACGGCTGTGAGGAAAGAACGGTATCAAGATGTCGACAAGAATCATCCTTGACACGAATATTTGGGTGAGTTATTTTATCGGTCGGAAGTTCGACGAGATTGGTTCAAGATGTCTTCTCGAATATGGATCCGGTACCATTATTTTTTTGGGGATGTCTTCGACGCATTGGGTGATTTCGCGCCACCTTTCGATATTGTCTTCAGCTTTTCGGCCAGCAAATCATTTACATCAATAGAAGGCAGGAGGTACTTGCCTAATGGCCCGTTGGATGTAAGTGAAATAATAATGCCGCGCAATTGGTTGATACAGATGCTGATGCCGGAAAATTGCAAAAATTCTCCCTTTTCCTTCTTTGAAATGTCGCCGGCGTTTGCGAAATCAAAGAATCCCACACCTTCTAACGAAATGGTATATCCGGGCAATACGCCTTTTTTATTAATGCCAATAGATACATACAATTGGAATTGGATATCGTCACGGGTACTGATGGAAAAATCGATATCAATTTCGTATCCGTCCATCAAAGCCATTACATTTACTCCATCATCAAGTGGCGTAAACTTGTACTGCTGGCTAAGCAAAGCAAACTCGGCTAAATCTAACGGTGATCGCTTGGCTATCATTAGGCTACTATTTTGCGTTTGTGTTGAGGCTGGCTATAAGTGATTTCATCTTCCTCCTTTTTTACAGGATGGAACACCCAGAAGCCTTCTGTTGTATGGTATTTGTTCCTGATTAATGTTTGGATATCGACTTCCTGCGCACCCACGCCGGAATGCAAGGCTATCGCAGCCGGTGATGTCCGTCCTGCTCGGATTTCTGATTCGGTGAAAATAAGTTGTTGGCCCAGGGCAGATTCAATCTTTGTTATAGACTTGATGGTAAAATTATGAAATCCTGCTAACCAACGGCTCACTTCTGCCTCCTTCTTTCCAAGTAATAAAGCAAGGTCTTTTTGCTTCATGCCTTTCTCCTCCAAAACCGTAATAATCTGATTGGCAATAGCGAGCGAGCGGGTTACATAAAGCTTGGATTCCTGACTGGTATTGGCAAGAATTTCGTCAAACAGGGGTAAATCGTTTATTACTTCTGGTCGTTTCATTTATTCCGTTGGTCTTTGTTGTTTTTACAATTCCACGTCGAAATCGTCTCCCATTCCGAGTTCTTTTCCATTTAAAATAATATCCTTAGTACGGATTGCTTCATCAAGTTTGCGAGCCAGCGCATTGGCAAAACGGAAATGCCGGCGGCAATTGGGGCAGCCTTCTGGGTTATTCTCCGTCTTCAAATCGCCGTTCAACAGGACGACGATTCCATTGCTAAGCCTTATACAATATAAACGTAAACCATATCTATTTGGTTTGCCTGGTTGAATGTAGTATGGTGGCGGTAGCGCATCTGCACTCCGCTCATGTTTAAAATGCTCCTTACGTGCACCATACTTATCTCCTATTTCTTTGATATATTGTAATATCTTACCGAGTTGTTCGCTATACTCGACATTATCGCCCATACGAATCAGAAAATCCTGAAACTCGATATGATCAGCACCTTCTATATGCGCCGTATAATAGTAGACTTTCCTAAAGGATAACCTTCTTAATCTGACTAACCGGACAAACAACTTAACATATAAGTTAAGCGCAAATATAATGCTAATATTGAAACAAACAATATTTGCGCGGGGTTGATAATTAATTTATTACACAGAATTGATTTTCAAATATAAGTAATTCGATCGATATTTAGATAATATTTTTAGTAAAAAAACAAACAAGCAACGGAAAACCACGAAGTGCCCACCGAAGGTAATCTGTCTTGCACCCGTTAAAAAATGAGACTTGCGAAAAAAACCAACTTTGACTAAGTTTGGGTCGCGATTAACGGAGATAACAGCGACACGATTTCATGAGCGACGAAACGAACCCCGTACCCGGCGATAGCGGGGACAATGATACGACAGATCAACTCGGCGGCAGCCAAACCATCCCCCTATCGGGGCTTTACGAAAACTGGTTCCTGGACTACGCCTCCTATGTCATCCTCGACCGGGCTGTGCCCCACATCAATGACGGCTTCAAGCCCGTACAGCGGCGCATCCTGCATTCGTTGAAGGAGATGGACGATGGCCGGTTCAACAAAGCCGCCAACGTGATCGGTAACACCATGAAGTACCACCCGCACGGTGATGCATCCATCGGCGATGCCATGGTGCAGATCGGGCAGAAAGACCTGCTCATCGACCGCCAGGGCAACTGGGGCGACCCCATCACGGGCGACTCGGCCGCCGCACCGCGGTACATTGAGGGGCGGCTCTCCAAATTCGCCAACGATGTGGTGTTCAATCCCGATACCACCGAGTGGCAACTCAGCTACGACGGCCGTAACCGCGAACCGGTTACCCTGCCCGTTAAGTTCCCGCTCCTGCTGGCCCAAGGGGCCGAAGGGATTGCCGTGGGACTGGCCACCAAGATCATGCCCCACAACTTCATCGAGCTCATCGATGGCTCCATCGAGGTACTGCAAGGCGGTCGGCCCAACCTGCTGCCCGACTTCCCCACCGGCGGCCATGCCGATTGCTCGGCCTACAACGAAGGCCAGCGTGGTGGCAAAATCCGCGTGCGCGCCAAAATCGAAGAGCGCGACAAAAAAACACTCGCCATCACCGAGATCCCCTACGGAACCACCACCGGCGGGCTCATCGACAGCATCGTTACCGCCAACGATAAAGGCAAAATCAAAATCAAGAAAATCGAGGATAACACGGCGCAGCATGTGGAAGTGATGGTGCACCTCGCACCGGGCATCTCGCCCGATATGACCATCGATGCCCTATATGCGTTCACTTCCTGCGAAGTATCCATATCGCCCAACACGTGTGTGATCAAGGGCGATAAGCCGTACTTCATGAGCGTGAACGACATCCTCATCGCCAATACGAAACAGACAAAAGCCCTCCTCAAGCAGGAACTCGAAATCCGCCTCAAAGAGCTGCAGGAGAAAATATTCTTCAGCAGCCTGCTCAAGATTTTCATCCAGGAAGGGATGTACAAGCACACCGACTACGAAAATTCGGGCGACTTTGACACGGTGGTGCAGGTGCTCACCAACCTGTTCACCCCATTTTTCGACCAGTTTTACCGCGAAATACTGCCCGAGGACTACCGCAAGCTGATCGATAAGCCCATGAGCAGCATCACCCGCTTTGACGTAAAAAAGGCTGATGAGCAGATGGCCGCGCTAGACGAAGAAATCAAAAAGGTACGCCACCACCTCCGGCACCTCACGGACTATGCCATCGCGTGGTTCGAGCGCCTCAAAAAACAATACAGCAAAGGGCGCGAACGGAAAACCGAGCTGCGGGCGTTCGACCGGGTCGAAGCCGCACAGGTGGCCCTGGCCAACGTAAAGCTGTACGTAAACCGGGTGGATGGATTTGTGGGCACCGGCCTGCGCAAGGATGAATATGTGGGCGACTGCTCCGACCTCGACGACGTCATCGTCTTCCGCAGCGACGGCAAATTCCTGGTGACCAAAGTGCAAGACAAGGTGTTTGTGGGCAAAGATGTCATCCACGTGGCCGTGTTCAAAAAGGGCGACGACCGCACGGTGTACAACCTCATTTACCGCGATGGCAAAACAGGCACCTCTTATGTAAAACGCTTTTCGGTGATGGGCGTTACGCGCGATAAGGAATACGACCTCACCAAAGGCGAGAAAGGATCGCGCATACAGTATTTTACGGCTAACCCCAATGGCGAAGCTGAAGTAGTGGGTATACAGCTCAAGGCCCAGTCGAAACTCCGCAAACTGCAATTCGACATCGATTTTGCCGAGGTGGCCATCAAGGGCCGGAGTTCGCAGGGCAATATCGTGACCAAATATCCCCTCAAAAAAATCACGTTGAAAAGCAAGGGCGTATCCACCTTAGCTGGGCGCAAAGTGTGGTTCGATGATGTACTCAAGCGGCTCAATGCCGACGGGCGCGGCCAGTACCTCGGGGAATTCGACGGCGACGACAAGATCCTCACGGTGATGGCCGACGGCAGTTACGAGCTGACCAGCTTCGACCTCAATAACCACTTTGAAGACAAGATGCTCCGCATCGAGCAGTACCACCCCCAACGGGTATACAGCGTGGTGCACCGCGATGGCAAGTCGGGCATATACTACGTAAAGCGCTTCATGTTTGACGACCTGCCCATCGGCAAGCGCACGTTGATCATCAACGACGAGCCGGGCTCCAAATTGATCCTCATTACCAATGCCGCAGCGCCCATCGTGCAAGTAGATATCCGCAAGGGAAAATCGCGCACGGCCGAAAGTGTAGAGCAGAACCTGGTTGACATTGTCGACGTAAAAGGCATGAAAGCGCAGGGCAACCGGCTTACCTCCCATGAAGTAGCGAAAGTGACGCTGCTCACCGCCGAAGCGGAGGCATCGGAAGTACCCGAAACCGGAGGCAAATCCGCCGAAACCGGAGGCAAAGCTACCGAGACCGAGGGAAAACAACCCGAAGCAAAGCCGGAGGAAAAGCCGGCGGTTAAGGCAGAAGTTCCCGAAACCGGAGGCAAAGCTACCGAGACCGGAGGCAAACCCGCCGAGACCGAGGACAAACAACCCGAAGCAAAGCCGGAGGAAAAGCCGGCGGCTAAGGCAGAACTACCCGAAACCGGAGGCAAAGCTCCCGAGACCGGAGGCAAACCCGCCGAGACCGAGGAAAAACAACCCGAAGCAAAGCCGGAGGAAAAGCCGGCGGCTAAGGCAGAAGTTCCCGAAACCGGAGGCAAAGCTACCGAGACCGGAGGCAAACCCGCCGAGACCGAGGTAAAACAACCCGAAGCAAAGCCGGAGGAAAAGCCGGCGGCTAAGGCAGAACTACCCGAAACCGGAGGCAAAGCTCCCGAGACCGGAGGCAAACCCGCCGAGACCGAGGAAAAACAACCCGAGGCAAAGCCCCGACCGAAAGTGGATTTGGAAATCACCAACCCCGACGACATCCGGGTAGACGACAAAGGCCAGATGGGGTTATTCTGATTTTTTTTCAACCATTTTATTCGTTTTTATTCGAAAATTTCTTTTTTCTTACGAAAATACTTAATAATTGCCTTCCGAAACGACACGGTGGGATACCGAACGGTTTCGAGGAAAAAGAAATAGCGAATGTAATCACTTAAACTATTGTAAAAGATACGAACGCCATCAGGAAATAGGCCGTTCGTGGCTTGAACCCATTAGGCATCTACCAATCCGAACAGTTCAACCAACCTTAAACAACAATTCGATTATTAGTATTGCCGTGTGCTACGCATTGTGCTGTGCATGCTGTTCCGCCATCGCTCGGCCCCGGCAACTTAGTGCTTAATTATGAGAAAACAAGCAATCTGTTTTGCCGTAGGCTTACTCGGTGTGTTGCTTGCCCATGGGCAAGCCACCAACCTCGCAGGATACACCAATCCTGTTTCCCGATCGTTCGGCGTTTTGGTGGGCACCACCGGCGTGGGCGTGGAGTATTACCACCCATTGGGCAACCAGTTCGGCGTGCAGGCCGGCGTAAGCTTCATGCCGTTCGGCACCAAGATCGTGGGCACCTATGGGGACTACGAAACCCAGTCGAAGGTGCGTGCCCGGCTCCACAACGTCCATGCCCTATTCGGTTGGACGCCCTTTTACCAAACCGACCATTTCCTCCGCCATTTCGTGGTTAATGTCGGCGCGTCCTACCTCCTACGGGCCGAGGGCGGCATCGACACGCGGCTCAGCGAGCCGTACTATTACGGCGACATCCTCGTCGACCAAGACATGGTGGGTTCGGTGAAAACCACGGTCAACTGGAAACAGTCGGTATCACCTTATTTCGGCATCGGCCTCACGGATGTGCGCATCGACAGCCGGTTCGGCTTCAACGTAGGCCTGGGCGCCTACTACCTATCGAGCCCCAGCGTGAGAGTGAAAGGCACCAAGTTGCTGGAGGACAATGAAGCCAACGCCCCCATCATCGAGCGCAACATTAAAAGCTACCGCGTACTGCCGCAGGTACAATTGGGCGTCAATTACAGACTACATATTCGGTAAACCTCCTGAAAACACAACCCATGAAGAAAATCACCTATTATATGCTCGCCTGCCTCGGTATCCTTGTGGGTACGCAGAGCTGCGAAAACCCGCTGAAGGACGTCAACATCCTGGTGAGCTCGGAAATTTTGCAATACACCACCATGCTCCAGGTATCTGACACGGAGGGTACGCCACTTTCCGATCTTACCGTACGCATTACAGGCCGTGATGCCGAGTACATCTACAACCTCGATGGCCGCAAGCAATTCAGCCTCAACGATGGCCTGCTGGGCCTTGGCGTCCATCCCGAGCACCAGCCCACATCCGGTAACCCGGTGGTGTTCCGCATCGAGCTGAGCGGCAATGGCTACCTCACGCAGGTCATCCCCGTTACCATTGGCGACCAACAGTTCTCCAGCGTCAATGCGGTGAGCCTGTTAAACCTCAATAGCGCCCCGGCGGGCGTGACGGTATACACCCCATCGGCCACCCTCACCGACAATGCCATTGCCCAAACGTTGGTGATCAGCACCCCATTGGATAACGCGACGGAGCAGGCCATGCAGATTACGCTGCCTGCCGGCACCCAGTTTAAAGATGCCGACGGCAACACGCTGTCGGGCGCATCGCTGACGGCCAGCATCGTCACGGCAGATACGGACAAGCCCGATGCACCGATGTCTTCCTAATATAGCTAGCGACATATCGGGCGTAATTATGGAGCGTAAAATGGTTTTTCTAGGACGTCAGATAAATCGTGGCAACATACAATGGGACATGCTGCGTTTATTTCGATATCGGCTGGGGCGATGTGAAGACCGCTGGATGGATGAACACATCGTTCTAAGCGGGGGGGGGGGGGGGGG